>NZ_JBMNDO010000016.1:0-90183 GCF_052542855.1 Streptomyces sp. SAS_281 | reverse complement strand
CCGATCTGGTGCGGGCCCCGGCTCGTGCTGTCCCAGGAGGACAATCCCGATATGACCCGCTCCGAACGCCAGGACCGTCCCGCTCGCAACCGCCCGTCCAGGGCGCGCGGCACGGACCGGGCACAGGCAACCGCACAGGGTTCCGGCAAGGGAACCGGAAAGGCGTCGCCCCGTCGCAGGGCCACGCCGCCGCAGGGCGAATTCGCGCTGCCCGAGACCATCACCCCCGCACTGCCCGCCGTCGAGGCGTTCGCCGAGCTGGACATGCCCGCAGCCCTGCTGAAGACCCTTGCCGCGCAGGGCGTGACCGAGCCGTTCCCGATCCAGGGCGCCACGCTGCCCAACTCGCTGGCCGGCCGCGACATCCTCGGCCGGGGCCGCACCGGCTCCGGCAAGACCCTCGCCTTCGGCCTCGCGCTCCTGGCCCGCACCGCCGGCCGCCGCGCCGAACCGAAGGCACCCCTCGCCCTCGTCCTCGTCCCGACCCGCGAGCTCGCCCAGCAGGTCACCGACGCCCTGACCCCGTACGCCACCTCGGTCAACCTGCGCCTGGCCACCGTCGTCGGCGGCATGTCGATCACCCGGCAGTCGGCCACGCTGCGGCGCGGCGCCGAGGTGCTCGTCGCGACCCCGGGCCGGCTCAAGGACCTCATCGAGCGCGGCGACTGCCGCCTGGACCAGGTCGCGATCACGGTCCTGGACGAGGCCGACCAGATGGCCGACATGGGCTTCATGCCCCAGGTCACCGCCCTGCTCAGGCAGGTCGAGGCGGACGGCCAGCGGATGCTGTTCTCGGCGACCCTGGACAAGAACATCGACCGCCTGGTCAAGATGTTCCTCACCGACCCCGTCGTGCACTCGGTCGACCCGTCCGCCGGTGCGGTCACCACCATGGAGCACCACGTGCTCCACGTCCTGGACGAGACCGACAAGAAGGCCGTCGCGACGCGGATCGCCGCCCGCGAGGGTCGCGTGATCATGTTCGTGGACACCAAGCGCGCCGCGGACCGCTTCGCCAAGCGGCTGCTCGCCAGCGGTGTACGCGCGGCCGCGCTGCACGGCGGGCGCTCGCAGCCGCAGCGCAACCGGACCCTGGACCAGTTCAAGAACGGCCAGGTCACCGCCCTCGTCGCGACGAACGTGGCGGCCCGGGGCATCCACGTGGACGACCTCGACCTGGTCGTCAACGTGGACCCGCCCACCGACCACAAGGACTACCTCCACCGGGGCGGCCGCACCGCCCGCGCCGGGGAGTCCGGCAGCGTCGTCACCCTGGTGCTGCCCGACGAGAAGCGGGACATGACCCGCCTGATGCGCGACGCGGGCATCGATCCGCGCACCACCCGCATCCGCTCCAGCGACGAGGAGCTGACCCGCATCACGGGCGCCCGCGAACCGTCCGGAGTCGCGGTGGTCATAGAGGTCCCGCAGCCGGCCCAGCCGAAGCCGCGCACGCGGCCGGCGGGCACGGGCACCCGCTCGGGCAGCCGCGGCCGGGGCCGGGGGACCGGTGCGCCCCGGGGCTCCTCCCCGCGCACCGGCGCTTCTCGCGGAAGCGCACAGCGCACCCGCCGCGCCGCGTAGCACCCTTCGCCGGAGGGGCCGATTCAAGCCCCTCCGGCGATCGAGGAGCGGGGTCCGGGGGCAGCCCCCCCGGGACGGTGACCGGTCACGTCGTGCAGTCCAGCACCGCGCGACACAGCGCACACCGCACCCGCACCCGCCCCCGCACCGGAACCCGGTTCCGCTGATGGCAGACCGGGCACGGGAACGCCACCCGCAACCCGTCGGCCGCCACCTCGAAGGCGTACGACCCCCCGGGCACCCCGGACACCGACCGCCGGTCACGCGCGTAACGCCGTCGCCCCGCCCACCCCGCGGCCGTCAGCGGCGGCTGCCCCGCATCCCGCAGCGCCCGCGCCCGGCCCTCCGTGTACGCGGTGTACGCCTGCGGACTGGTGAACCACGGCGAGGGGTCCTCGCCGAACACCAGCGCCCGCTTGGCCAGCACGTACCCGAACTCCTCCGGCGTCAGGTACCCCAGCTTCTGGCTGGACGTCGCGTCCTCGCGGAACGCGTCCAGCAGCAGCCACCCGGCCCCGAGGTACGCCGCCGCCGTATCCGTGAGGATCTCGTTGTCGCGCGTGCCGGGGAACTCCAGGCCCAGCCGGTGCAGCAGCACATGGGCGACCTCGTGCGACAGGGCCGCGCCGATGTCCCGGCGATGGGTGCGGAAGCGGTCGTTCAGCTCCACGAAGTACTCCGGCTCCGACGCGAGTTCGACGCTCCCCGCGTGCTCCATGGACCGGAACGCCACGATCACCCGGGCGTCCGGCAGCCGGTAGTGGTGCACCATCGCCCGGGCCACCCGCTGCGCGCCCAGGTGCAGATCGTCGGCGTCGGCGAACGCGGCGTCGGCCGGGGCGAGGCTCGGCGCGAACCGCTGGACGCCGTCGGCCGACAGCCTCCGGTACAGCGCGGTGATCGCCGAGCGGACCGTGTCCAGATGCGGGAACCCGTGCTCGACCGGGCTGCGGCGGGGGCTGTCCGGCATCTCCGCACCCCCGCTCGCCGCTCCGGGCCGACTCCTCACCAATGTAGACCGGGAAAGGCGCCTCGAGGTTGTCAGCCGCCCGTCCGCACCGGCAGCCCCGGGCCCAGCCGGACGTACCGCGCGCCCGCGCCCTCCGTCTCCAGCACCCACACCTCGTTGACCCCCTCCCGCAGCACCGGACCCGGCACGTACAGCGTGTGCTGCGGGCCCGCCGACCAGTACCGGCCCAGACAGAAGTCGTTCACCCAGACGAACCCCCGCGTCCAGCCCGGGAGTTCGAGCCCCGCGTGGTCCGCGCCGGCCGCCAGCTCGAACGTGCCCCGGTACAGGCCCGTCCCGCCCTCCCCGCCGGCCGGCGCGAACGGCACACCCGCCACCGCGCCCGGCTCCTCGAACGCGTCCAGCCGCAGCGCCCGCGCCCGCACCCCGTGCAGATACTGGCGCTCGTGGAGCACGCCCCCGGTGATGCCCTTCGGCTCGCCCAGGCGCGGCCCGTAATTGACCCGGCCCAGCGACTCCACCCACAGCTCCACCTCGGCGGGCCCGGCCACCGGCTCCTCCAGCGCGGAGGCCCCCTCGCTCAGGACGCCCCGGCGCACCCCGTCCACGTACACCACCGCGCGGTCCCG
Source organism: Streptomyces sp. SAS_281 (assembly GCF_052542855.1). NCBI lineage: Bacteria > Bacillati > Actinomycetota > Actinomycetes > Kitasatosporales > Streptomycetaceae > Streptomyces > Streptomyces sp. SAS_281. The sequence goes on along the minus strand of NZ_JBMNDO010000016.1, from coordinate 87,000 downwards.
CAGCCCCGCTACAGCCAGCGTGTACGGGCGGCGCGGACCCGGAACGGCGACCCGGTAGCGCACCAGACCGCGGTCCACCCCCAGCTCCTCGAACGTCGGCGGCACCCCGGACTCCGCCGCCTCCTCGTCGCCCAGCGCCTCCAGCACCATGTCCAGCGGCGCCCACTCGGTCAGCTCCGCCCGCACCGGGGCGGCGAGCCCGACGGGCTCGGGCGGCAGCGGGGGCAGCGGTCCGTCCGCGTACCCGGCGAGGACGTTCCGGAACAGCCGGAACTTCTCCGTGGCCCGGCCGTACTCGTCCACCGGCGCGTCGTAGTCGTACGACGTCACCGTCGGCAGCAGCTCCTCGTCCTGGAGCGGGCCGGAACGGTTCGCGCCCGCCCAGCCGGCGAAGTTCGTACCGCCGTGCGCCATGTAGACGTTCACCGACGCCCCGCACTCCAGGATCTCCGCCAGCGCACCGGCCGCCTGCGCCGGTTCCCGTACCACCGGCGGCGCGCCCCAGTGCTCGAACCAGCCGCACCAGAACTCCATGCACATCAGCGGACCCGACGCCTGGTGGCGGCGGAGCACCTGGAACGCCTCGCGGGCGCCCGAGCCGAAGTTCGCGGTGGCGAGCAGGCCGGGCACCGAGCCGCCGGTGAGCATGTGGTCCTCCGGCCCGTCCGAGGTGAACAGCGGCACGTCCACCCCGTACGCGCGCAGCAGGCCGGCCACGTGGCGCAGGTAGTCCGCGTCGGTGCCGTAACTCCCGTACTCGTTCTCGGCCTGCACCATGATCACCGGGCCGCCCCGGTCGATCTGCCGCTCCGCGACCTGCGGCAGCAGCTCGGCGAACCAGGCCCGGACCGCGTCGAGGTACCCCTCGTCACGGGTCCGCACCCGCCGCCCGAACCGGCCGGTCACCCAGGCGGGAAGCCCGCCGTTCTCCCACTCCGCGCAGATGTACGGGCCCGGGCGCACGATCGCCCACAGGCCGGCCCGGTGCGCCGCGTCCAGGAAGCGGCCCAGCGCCCCGGTGTCCCGGAAACGGCCGGGCAGGGGCTCGTGGAGGTTCCACGGGACGTACGTCTCCACACAGTTCAGGCCCATCGCCCGCAGCATCGCGAGCCGGTGGTCCCACTGGCCCTCGTGCACCCGGAAGTAGTGCAGGGCCCCGGACAGCAGCCGTACGGGCTTCCCGTCGATCCGGAAGCCGTCGTCCCCGACGGTGAAGTCAGCCATGGTGCCCGTTCTCCTGATGCGCGGAATGTCTCGGTCCAGCCTCACCCCTGGTGCGCGGCCGGTCCATGGACAAAGATCTTGGCTGTTTGGACGCGTGTCGCCCGACCAGAGGGCCCGGACCGGGGAGGAAGAGGCCGATGTACCACACCTGGATGCGCTTCTTCACGCCCAGTCCGCTGCACCACCGCCTCGGCCTGGTCTGCCTCGGCGTCGGACTCCAGCACGGCACCCTGCCGACCGTCGGCCCGCGCACCCTGGACCACCACGTGGCCGTCGTCGTCCACTCGGGCAGCGGCTGGTTCGCCGGGCCGGACGGGCGGCGGGTGCCGGTCACCGCGCCCAGCCTCATCTGGCTGACCCCGGGCACCCCGCACCACTACGGCGCCGACCCCGCGACCGGCTGGGACGAGAGCTTCGTGGACTTCACCGGGCCCGCCACCGCCACGTACACCGAGCTCGGCTACATCGAACCCGACCGCCCCCTGGTCCCCCTCTCCGACACCGCCGCCCCGCGCGCCGCGGTCGGCCGGATGGTCCGGGCCGCCCGGCGCGGCAACCCGCTCCTGGAGGTCGAGACCGGGGCCGCCGTGCACGAACTCCTCGTCGCCCTGCGCCGGGCCCGCGCCGACGTCGGCCCGGACGGCGACCCGGTCCTCCAGGCGCTCGCCCGGGACGCCTTCCAGCCGCTGTCGGTCGCGGAGCACGCCGCCCGGCACGGGATGACCCCCGCCGAACTGCGGACGGCGGTGCGCCGGGGCGCGGGAAGCAGCCCGAAGGACTACCTCCTCACCATCAGGCTCGGGCGCGCGAAGGAGCTCCTCGCCACGAGCGACCTGCCGGTGGCGGCCGTCGCGCGCCGCGTCGGCTACGACGACCCGGCCTACTTCTCCCGCCTGTTCGCGCGACGCGTCGGCATCGCCCCGGTGCGCTTCCGCGAACAGCAGGGGCGCACGGTCCCGGGCGGCTGGAGCGACCGCGTCCCGGACCCCGAACACCCGCCGACGATCACCTCGTAGCCCCGTAAGCTCGCTGCCCATGACCACGAACGACATCGACGCCTCCGTACGCGTCGAACTCGACCGGCTGCGCCAGAGCATCGACAACATCGACGCCGCCGTCGTCCACATGCTGGCCGAACGCTTCAAATGCACCCAGCAGGTCGGCCACCTCAAGGCCGCCCACCAGCTCCCGCCGGCCGACCCGGCGCGCGAGGCCCGCCAGATCGCCCGCCTCCGCGAGCTCGCGGAGAGCGCCCACCTCGACCCGGCGTTCGCCGAGAAGCTGCTCAACTTCATCGTCGCGGAGGTCATCCGCCACCACGAACGCATCGCCGAGGAGTCCGCGAACGGCACGGAGGCGACCGGGGGACGGTAGCCGTCCCGGCCGCCTCCGCGTCCGGCTCCCGCCTCAGGGCGAGATCTCCTCCAGGGGACGGTTCGCCGTCTCCTCCGCCAAGGTGCCGGCGACCACCGCGCCGAGCACCGCCACCGCGGCGAGCATCACGAAGACCGCGACGACGCTGTCGTTCGCCGCGTAGACGACCCCGACCAGGATCGGGCCGAGGATCACGCCCAGGCGGTTGACCGCGCCGCCGACGCTGCACCCGAGCGCCCGCATCCGGGTCGGGTACAGCTCGGGGGTGTACAGGTACAGGCAGATGTTGGAGCCGAAGAAGCCGACCGCCGAGAGCGAGGTCCAGATCAGGACCTGGACGGGGGAGCCGGCGCCGAGCGCGGCCAGGGTGAGCAGGAGGGCGGCCGAGGCGCCGAGGCAGATCGCGAAGACCTTGCGGCGGCCCAGGACGTCCACCGTGAGCGCCACGATCAGGCAGCCGAGCAGGCCGGCGACCGAGGTCATCGTGGAGTAGAGGAGGGCGTCGGAGAGGCCGAGGCCGTACTCGTCCTTGTAGATGCTCGGCAGCCAGGACGTCACGCCGTAGTTCACGAAGTAGCCGGTGAACCAGATCGCGCCGACGACCAGGGTGCGGCGCCGGTAGCGGCCCGTGAACAGGCCGCGCAGGCCGGTCGCCGCCCGTTCCGCCGCGGTGGCCGCGGTGGGGGCCTTCTCCTGGGCGTGCGGGGCGTCCGGGGCCGGGAGCGGCCGGCCCGTCGCGGCCACCACCTTCGCCTCGATCCCGGCCATCACCGCTTCCGCCTCCGCGAGCCGCCCCCGGTCCGCGAGCCAGCGCGGGGATTCCGGGACGCGGCGCTGCACGAGGAAGGCCAGCAGGCCGGGGACCGCGGCGACCGCGAACATCGTGCGCCAGCCCGCGGCCGGGACGACCCAGGCCGCGACCAGCGCGCCGACGGTGAGGCCCGCCGGGAAGACCAGCTCGTACAGCAGGACGAAGCGGCCCCGCTTGAAGCTGCGCGTGATCTCGCTGATGAAGGCCGCCGCCACCGGCACCTCGCCGCCGATCGCGAGCCCCTGCACGAAGCGGAGCGCCAGGAACGGGGTGAGCGAGGTGCAGGCGGTGAGGGCCAGGCTCACGAGGCCCGACAGGGCGATGCAGTACGCGATGACCCGCACCCGGCCGTAGCGGTCGGCCAGCCGACCCGAGAGCAGGGCGCCGACGAGCATGCCCACCGAGCCGACGGTCAGGACGGCCGTGGCGTCGCCGGTGGACAGGTGCCACTCGTCCCGCAGTTCGGGCAGCGCGTAGGCGATCAGCAGCTGGTCGAACGCCTCGAAGAAGGTGACCACGCCCACGATCAGGCGGACGGTGACGTGCCAGCGGGAGGGCGGCAGCCGTTCGAACCGGGCCGCGATGGCGGTGCGGGTGGTACCGGCGGGCGAGGGGCCCGGCGCGGCGTCCGGTGAGATGTCGGTGCTCATCCAGGGTTCCTCCTGCTCCGCGGGGGCCCGGAGCGGTTGGGGGAGCCAGGTGTACGTGTTCGCAGAGGCTGCGGTGAGCCGAGCGTACGGGTGGGGAGCGGTACGCGGTGCCCGTGAGGCGGTGACGTCGCCCACGAACCTCTGTAAGCACCTAGCTTCTTAGGGCTTAAGTTCTATCGGTCCGGGGGTGGCGGCCGTCAAGGGCCGGGGAGCAAAAGACTTTTTGCCCGGGCTTTTTGGCCCCGGGGGCTTGCGGGCAATTACTTAAGTGCTTAGCTTTTTATCCCTGAGGTACCGGCTCCGGCCGGACCGGGAACCGATCACGACCGCAGGAGGCCAACCGATGCTTGCCGACGAGGTGTTGGTCGCAGGACAGTGGCGCCAGGGCCGGGGCGCCCCCATCGAAACCATCGACCCGGCCACCGGCCAGGTCATCGCCACCGTGCACGCCGCATCCCTGGAGGACGTCGAGGAGGCCGCCGCCGCGGCCACCCGGGCCGCCCAGGACCCCGCCTGGCGCGAACGGCCCGCCCACCTCCGCGCCCGGCTGCTGCACCGCGTCGCCGACCTCGTCGAGCAGAGCGCCGACCGGCTCTCCGCCCTCCAGACCGCCGACACCGGCAAGTGCCGCACCGAGACCCGCGCCCTCGTGCTCAGCGCCGCCGCCACCTTCCGCTACACCGCCGCCGCCCTGGAGACCGCCGAGGACGCCCTCACCCCGGCCCGCGGCCCCTACCTCACGATGAGCGTCCACGAACCCATCGGCGTCGTCGGCGCGATCACCCCCTGGAACTCGCCGATCGCCAGCGACGCCCAGAAGCTCGCCCCCGCCCTCGCCGCCGGAAACGCCGTGCTCCTCAAGCCCGCCGAGTGGACCCCCCTCGTCGCCCTCGCGCTCGGCCGCCTCGTCCACCAGGCGCTCACCGAGGCCGGCCTGCCGACCGCCCTGCTCTCCGTCCTGCCGGGCCGCGGCAGCGTCATCGGCGACGCGATCGTCCGGCACCCCGCCGTCGGCAAGGTCACCTTCACCGGGGGTACGGAGACCGGGCGCACCCTCGCCCACGCGGCCGCCGACAAGCTGATCCCGGTCTCCCTCGAACTCGGCGGCAAATCACCGACGATCGTGCTGGAGGACGCCGACCTCGAACAGGCCCTCGCCGGCGTCATGTACGGGATCTTCTCCTCCAGCGGGCAGAGCTGCATCGCCGGCTCCCGCCTCTTCGTCCACCGCTCCCGCTACGAGGAGTTCCTCGGCGAACTCGTCGCCCGCACCGAGAAGCTGCGCGTCGGCCCCGGCACCGACCCGGACACCCAGGTCGCCCCGCTGGTCCACCACCGCCACCGCGACAGCGTCGCCGCCTACGTCGACCTGGCCCGTGCGGAGGGCGCCACCGTCCGGTGCGGGGGAGCGGCCCCCGACGGCGAGCGCTACCGGAACGGCGCCTACTACCTGCCCACCGTCCTGGACGGCCTGCCGAACACCGCCCGGGCCTGCCAGGAGGAGATCTTCGGACCGGTCCTGGTCGCCCTGCCCTTCGAGGACGAGGACGACCTCGTCGCCCAGGCCAACGACAGCGTCTACGGACTCGCCTGCGGCATCTGGACCCGCGACCACGCCCGCGCCTGGCGGCTCGCCCGCCGCATCGACGCCGGCACCGTCTGGATCAACACCTACAAGCAGTTCAGCATCTCCACCCCGTTCGGCGGGCTGAAGGACAGCGGCATCGGCACCGAGAAGGGCCGCGACCTCATCCGCGGCTACCAACGGCAGAAGTCCCTCTACTGGGCCACCGACACCACCCCGCTGCCCTGGGCCGCCGCCCACTGACACCGCACGCGCCCCACCCACCCGAGCGGGAGGACACCATGCCCCACGACCACCCCCACGACCGGCCGATAGCCCGGCTCCGCGCCCTGCGCTCCGTCGAACTCCACACGCCCGCCCTCACCGAGTCCGCCGACTTCTACGCCGAGGTCTGGGGCCTGGAAACCGTCGAACGCGACACCGACGCCACCTGGCTGCGCGGCACCGGCGAGGAACACCACGTCCTGCACCTCACCCGCGCCGAGCGCAACGGCCTCGGCCGCATCAGCTTCGCCGTCGCCACCCCCGCCGAGATCGACGAGGCCGCCCGCCGCCTCCTCGCCAGGGGCATCGTCCCCGCCGCCGGACCCGGCCCCCTCGACCAGGTCGGCGGCGGCTACGGACTCCGCTTCACCGACCCCGAGGGCCGGCTCATCGAACTCAGCGCCCAGACCCACGCCGTCACCCCGCGCGGCCGGGACGGCGCGGTCCCCGTCGGCGTCACCCACACCGTCCTCAACACCACGGACATCGACGCCGCCGTCGCCTTCTACACCTCCGTGCTCGGACTGCGCGTCTCCGACTGGTCCGAGCACCAGATGGCCTTCCTGCGCTGCAACGCCGACCACCACTGCATCGCCTTCAACCAGGCCGAGTGGGCCTCCCTCAACCACGTCGCCTACGAGATGCCGTCCGTCGACCACTTCATGCGCGGCCTCGGCCGGCTCCGACACCACGGCATCACCCCCCAGTGGGGGCCCGGCCGGCACGGCCCCGGCAACAACACCTTCTCCTACTTCACCGACCCGGCCGGACTCGTCTGCGAATACACCTCCGAGGTCGCCCAGATCGTGGAGGACGCCTGGATCGCCAGGGTCTGGCGCCGCACCCCCGACCTCTCCGACCTCTGGGGCACCGCCGGACCCCCCGCACCCGCGATCCGCCGCCACATGGCCGGCACCCCCGACCCCGGCCCCCTCGCCACCGCCCCGGAAGAGGTGACCGCGTGACCACCCTCCTCACCCCCCGCCCCGACACCCCCGCCCGCCCCGGCCCCGCCGTGCGCCGCGTCGCCCTCGTCGGCTGGGGCGCCATCGGACGCGTCGTCGGCACCGCCCTCGCCGAGGGCCGCGTCCCCGGCGCCGAACTCACCTGCGTCATCGACAACCGGCCCCTCGTGGACGCCCCCGCACCCCAGCTGTCCTTCGAGGACGCCCTCGCCGTCTGCGACCTCGTGGTCGAAGCCGCCGGCCAGGCCGTCGTACGGGAATGGGCCGAGCGCGTCCTCAGCAGCGGCGCCGACCTGCTCATCGCCTCCACCGGAGCCCTGGTCGACCCCGAGCTCACCGCACGCCTGCGCGCCGCCGGACCCGGCCGCGTCTACTTCACCGGCGGCGCCGTCGGCGGCCTCGACCTCCTCCAGGCCGTGCGCGGACTCGGCCCCCTCACCTCCGTCACCCTCACCACCACCAAGCTGCCCGCCACCCTCCACCAGCCCTGGATGGACGACGAGCTGACGGCCCGGCTGCGCACCACCACCGAACCCGTCGAGGTCATGCGCGGCACCGCCCGGGACGTCCCGGTGAAGTTCCCCAAGTCGACCAACGTCGCCGCCTCGGTCGCCCTCGCCACCGGCGACCCGGACCTCGTCGAGGTCGTCGTCGTCGCCGACCCGGACGCCACCCTCACCCGGCACGTCATCGAGGCGGCGGGCCCGCACGGCAGCTACCGCTTCGAGGTCGCCCACCGCCCCGACGCCGCCAACCCCGCCACCAGCCAGGTCGTCCCGCACGCCGTGCTCCGCAGCCTCGGCGCCGTCGTCGGACGGGCGGGACAGATCCTGTGACCGCCGCGATCCACACCCGCGAGGCCGGTGACCCCGACGCCCCGCTCCTGCTCTGCCTGCACGGCATCGGCTCCTCCTCCGCCGCCTTCGCCCCCCAGCTCGACGGCCTCGCCGACCAGGTACGGGTCGTCGCCTGGGACGCCCCCGGCTACGCGGACTCCGCCGACCCCGGCCACGCCCCCGGCCTCGACGGCTACGCGGACACCGCCGCCGCCCTCATCCGCGAGCGCGGCGGACCCGCCCACGTCCTCGGCGTCTCCTGGGGCGGCGTCATCGCCCTGCGCCTCGCCGCCCGCCACCCGGACCTCGTCGCCTCCCTGATCGTCGCCGACTCCAGCCGGGGCTCCGGCACCGACCCGGACAAGGCGAAGAGCATGCGCGCCCGGGCCGCACAACTCGCCGCCGAAGGGCCCGAGGCGTTCGCCGCCGCCCGCGGACCCCGCCTCGTCTCGGACGGCGCACCCCCCGGCCTCGTCGCCCGCGTCGTCGCCACCATGGCCGCGTCCGTCCGCAGCCCCGGATACGGCTACGCCGCCGAAGCCATGGCCGGCACCGACCTCACCGACGACCTGCCCGCGATCACCGCACCGGCCCTCGTGCTCTGCGGCGAACAGGACACGGTCACCGGCACCGCCGAGTCCCAGGCCATCGCCGGGGGCCTGGAGAAATCCGTCTACGTCACCCTCTCCGGCGCCGGACACCTCGCCAACCAGGAACGCCCCGAGGCGTTCAACGCCTGGGTCCGCGCCCACCTCCACGTCGTCGCCCGCGTTCCCGCGTAACGACGACCCCCCACCCGCCCGACCCACCGAGGAGCAACCCGTGCCCATCGACAAGACCCCGTACGAGAACAACGGCGACCTCGCCGAGTTCACCGACTCCCTCATCGCCACCAAGGACTCCCGCGAACCCGACTGGGACACCCTCTCCTTCCAGGAGAAGGCCGGCGCCCAGTACCGCCGCGCCCAGATCCGGTACGTCGGCTCCGGCGCCACCGGCAACCACGAGAGCGACAACCGCATCCTGCCCTCGGGCGGCTTCACCCTCTCCAACATGCTGCTCCCCCCCGGCGCGGAGGGCCCCGAGCACACCCACCACGACGTGGAGGAGGCGTTCTTCGTCCTGGAGGGACAGGTCAGGGTCGGCATCCACCGCGGCGCCGACGAGACCGAGTACCGCACCCTCGGCTACCGGGACATGATCGTCGTCCCCGCCGGAGTCGCCCGCTCCCTCAAGAACGAGGGCGACACCGACGCCCTGTTCTGCGTCATCATCGGCACGCGCAAGCCGCAGGTCCCGACCTACCCCGAGCACTCGCCGATGCACGGCGTCACCCGCGGCTGATGGCCGCCGACGACACCCCCCGCACGGTCGTCGTCACCGGCGCCGGCCGCGGCCTCGGACTGGCCGCGGCCCGCCGGATCGGCGGCGACGGACACCGCGTCGTCATCGCCGAACTCGACGAGACCACCGGCCGGCAGGCGGCCGGGAAACTGCGCGCCGACGGCATCACCGCGGACTACCACCCGCTCGACGTCGCCGACCCGCACTCCGTCGCAGCCCTCGCCGACACCCTCGCCGGCGACGGCAGCCGGCTGTACGGGCTGGTCAACAACGCCGGACTGGCCAACGCGGTCGGCGGCAGGCCGTTCCACGAGATCGACGTCGAGGCGTGGGACCGCATCATGACGGTCAACGCGCGCGGACCCTGGCTCGTCGCCCGCGCCCTCCTCCCGCTCATGCGGGCCCACGGCGCCGGACGCATCGTCAACCTCGCCTCGGACGCCGCGCTCTACGGCTCACCCCGGCTCGCCCACTACATCGCCTCCAAGGGCGCCGTGATCTCCCTGACCCGTGCGATGGCCCGGGAGACCGGCGACCTCGGCATCACCGTCAACGCGGTGGCGCCCGGCCTCACGGAAGGGGAGTCCGCCGTGGACATCCCCGCCGAACGCCACGAGCTGTACCGGCTGAACCGGGCGATCTCCCGCCCCCAGCAACCGTCCGACCTGGTCGGCCTCATCGCCTTCCTCATCGGCGAGGAATCCGGCTACATCACGGGCCAGACGTTCGCCGTGAACGGCGGCTTCACGATGCAGTAGCCCTGCGCGCGGCAGCGCCCACAGCATGCCCGGCCGGCACTTCCAAGCCCGTCCGGCGATCGAGGACACCACCCGCACCGGGGTCCCGGAGCCCCCGCGGAGCGCCCCGCACCCCACCCGAAAGGAGCCCGCACCCATGGACCTCCACCTCGAAGGCACCCGCATCCTCGTCACCGGCGGCAGCTCCGGCGTCGGCCTCGCCACGGTCCGCGCGCTCCTCGCGGAGGGCGCCCGCGTCGCCACCTGCGGCCGCCGGCCCGACGCCCTCGCCGCCGCCCTCGACGGCCTCGCCGGACCCGACACCCTCTACCACGCCCCCTGCGACGTCACCGACGAAGCCGCCGTACGCGCCTTCACCGACGCCGCCGCCGACCACCTCGGCGGCCTCGACGGCCTCGTCAACAACGCCGGCGCCTCCCGGATGAAACCCTTCGCCGAGACCACCACCGCCGACTGGCGCGAGGAGCTGGAACTCAAGTTCTTCGGCGTCCTCAACCCGCTGAACGCCGCCCTGCCCCACCTCCGCGCCTCCGGCGCCGCCTCCGTCGTCAACATCAACGCCGTCCTCGCCAAACAGCCCGAGACCCGGCTGATGACCACCAGCGCCGCCCGCGCCGGCATCCTCAACCTCTCCACCTCGCTGTCCAAGGAACTGGCCCCCGACGGCATCCGCGTCAACTCCGTCTGCCTCGGCCTCATCGACACCGGGCAGTGGGAACGCCGCTACGCAGCCTCCGGCTCCCCGCTGGACTACCCCGCCTGGCAGGCCGGACTCGCCGCGGACCGCGGCATCGCCCTCGGCCGCCTCGGCAACGCCGACGAAGTCGCGTACGCCGTCACCGCCCTCCTCTCGCCCCGGGCGTCCTACATCACCGGCACCACCGTCGACGTCTGCGGCGGCGTCAACCGCGCCGTCGCGTAACCCATCCCCACCCCCCCCGACAGGAGCACCCGACATGACCCGACCCAACGGCGGCGACCTGCTCGTCGAGACGCTACGAGGACTGGGCGTCGACACGGTGTTCGGCATCGTCAGCGTGCACAACCTGCCGCTCGTCGAAGCCGTCGACCGAGACCTGCGCTTCGTCCCCGTCCGCCACGAGGCCGCCGCGGTCAACGCCGCCGACGGCTACGCCCGCGCCACCGGCAACCTCGGCTGCGCCCTCACCAGCACCGGTACGGGAGCGGGCAACGCGGCCGGCTCCCTCATCGAGTCCCTCAGCTCCGGCACCCCCGTCCTCCACATCACCGGGCAGATCGACAGCGCGTACCTCGGCTCCGGGCGCGGCTTCATCCACGAGACCAAGGACCAGCTCGGCATGCTCCGCGCGGTCTCCGCGCACGCCGTCACCGTCACCGACGCCGAGAGCGCCGGCGGCCTCCTGCGCGACGCGGCCGCCCGCGCCCAGACCGCCCCGCACGGCCCGGTCAGCGTCGAGTGGCCCATCGACCTCCAGTTCGCCCCCCAGCGGCTCACCGGCACCCCCGTCCCCGCACCCGCCACCCCGGCCCTGCCCGACGCGGCGCTCCTGGACGAGGCGGCCGCCCTGCTGTCCGCCGCCCACCGCCCCCTCCTCTGGGCCGGCGGCGGCGCCAACACCGCCCGCCCCGAGGTCGCGGCCCTCCTCGACGCCCTGGACGCCGGGCTCGTCACCTCCAACTCCGGCCGGGGCGCCGTCCCCGAGTCCGACGAGCGCGTCCTCGGCAACTACGCCACCGCCCCGGCCGGCCGCGCCCTGCTCGCCGAAGCCGACGTACTGCTCACCATCGGCACCCACTTCCGCTCCAACGAGACCGCCGACTACGGCCTCCAACTCCCCGCCGCACACATCCAGATCGACCTGGACCCCGCCGCCCCCGGCCGCGTGTACCCGGCGGCCGTCGCCCTCACCGGCGACGCCTCCGCCGTCCTCGCCGCCCTCCTCGGCCGTGTCACCAGCGGGCGTACGGAGCCGGGCTGGCCCGGGCGCGTACGCGAGGCACGCACCGCCGCCCGTGCCGCGCAGCGCCACGCCATCGGACCGCAGGCCGCCATCAACGACGCGATACGCGACGCCTGCCCGCCCGGGTCCGTCATCGCCCGGGACGTCACCATCCCGTCCTCCACCTGGGGAAACCGGCTCCTGGAGATCACCGACCCGGCCACCAACGTCTTCCCCCGCGGCGGCGGCATCGGCCAAGGGCTCGCCATGGGCATCGGCGCCGCACTCGGCCGCCCCGGCACCCCCACCGTCGTCATCGCCGGCGACGGCGGCCTCGCCGTCCACCTCGGCGAACTCCTCACCCTCGCCCAGGAGAAGCCCGACCTCACCCTCCTCGTCTTCAACGACGGCGGCTACGGCGTCCTCCGCAACATGCAGGACAGCCACTTCCCCCGCCGCTCCGGCGTCGACCTCGCCACCCCCGACTTCGCCCTGCTCGCCGCCGCCACCGGCCTCCCGTACGCACGGATCGCCACCGAGGCCGACGCCGGACCCGTCATCAAGGAAGCCGTCGCGACTCCGGGCCCCACCCTCGTCGAGATCGACCTCACCGCACTCGGCCCGATGAACACCCCGTTCACCCCGCCCGTCAAACTCCCCGCCACCGCCACCGACACCCCCGCAGAGGGAGGCAACCCGTCATGACACCCGCCGAGGAGCCCCGGCTCGACCTGCTCGTCCACCGCATGACGTGGGAGGCCGACGGAGTCCTGAGCATCGAACTCACCCACCCCGACGGCAAGCCCCTCCCGGCCTGGCGGCCCGGCGCCCACATCGACGTCCACACCGGCGGCCACGTCCGCCAGTACTCGCTGTGCTCCGACCCCGCCGACGCCACCCGGTGGCGCATCGGCGTCCTGCGCGAACCCGCCTCCCGCGGCGGATCCGCCCACATCCACAGCGAGCTCCGCCCCGGCCGGACCGTCCACGTCCAGGGCCCCCGCAACCACTTCGCGCTCGACCCCGACGCCCCCGGCTACCTCTTCGTCGCCGGCGGAATCGGGATCACCCCCCTGCTGGCCATGGCCCGCGAGGCCGCCCGCACCCGCACCCCCTGGCGGCTCGTCCACGGCGGCCGCACCCGCGCCTCCATGGCCTTCACCGCCGAACTCACCGCCCTCGCCGGGCAGCCCGGCGGGAGCGTCGAGTTCATCCCCCAGGACGAACAGGGCCACCCCGACCTCGACACCCTGCTGGACGGCCTCGAACCCGGCACCCAGGTCTACTGCTGCGGCCCCGAACCCCTGCTCGCCGCTGTCGAGGAACGCCGCCCCGACGCCCGTACCGAACGCTTCGCCGCACCCGCCGCCGCACCCCGCGACGGCGAGGACACCGGCTTCGACCTCGTCTGCTCCCGCACCGGCCGCACCGTCGAGGTCGCCCCCGGCACCTCCGCGCTCGACGCCCTGGAGAACGCCGGCATCCCCGTCGCCTCCTCCTGCCGCGACGGCATCTGCGGCACCTGCGAGACCAAGGTCCTCGAAGGCACCCCCGACCACCGCGACTTCCTCCTCAGCGAAGGCGAACGCGCGGCCGGCGCCTCGATGATGCTCTGCGTCTCCCGCTCCCGCACCCCCCGCCTCGTACTCGACCTCTGAACCGCCCGAAGGGAGCCGACATGACCGGCCCGCAGTACCTCGAACCGAACCAGGCCCGCACCGCCGCGCCCACCCCGTACGAGAAGAAGCTCGCCGCCGTGATCGAGGAGGTCTTCGGCAGCGGCGCACACGACCTGCCCGGACTCGTCGCCGGACTCAACGCCCGCGACCTGCCCGCACCCGACGGCAGCCCCTGGACCGAGGACACCTTCCGCACCGAGATGCGACGACTGGGAGCGTGAGACAGCCATGACCACCGCCACCACCCCCGCACAGCACGGCACCCCCACCCGCCCCTCCGAGGTCGCCCGCCCCGGCGACCGCACCGCCGACCGCCTCTTCGCCACCGGCATCCGCAACCAGTGGTACGCCGTCTGCCCCTCGGACTTCGTGCCCGCGGGCGGCATGAAACGACTCACCCTCCTCGGCGAGGAATGGCTCCTCTTCCGCCGCGCCGACGGCACCCTCCACATGCTGGAGGACCGCTGCCCCCACCGCGGCGCCCGCCTCTCCCTCGGCAAACACCTCGGCGACCGCATCGCCTGCTGGTACCACGGCGTCCAGGTCGACGGCACCGGCACCGTCGCCGCCGTCCCCGGGCTCCCCGGCTGCAACCTGGAGGGCAAACAGCTCGTCGCCGCCCCCCACCTCATCGAGACCGGCGGCGCGATCCTCGCCTACTTCGGCGACCACGCCCACGCCGAACCCGTCCCCCTCACCCTGCCCGAACCCCTCACCGACCCCGGCACCTCGGCGTTCCTCTGCTACGCCGAGTGGAACGTCAACTGGCGCTACGCCGTGGAGAACCTGCTCGACCCCATGCACGGCTCGTTCCTCCACCGCGACTCGCACAGCATGGCCGAGGGCCAGACCACCGCCCGCTTCCGCATCCGCGAGACCGAACGCGGCTTCTTCTTCGAGAAGACCGACCAGAGCGGAGTCAACTTCGACTGGGTCGAGCTCTGCCGCACCGGCGTCGACTGGGTCGACCTCACCATCCCCTACCCGCCCACCGCAGGACCCGGCGGACCCTTCGGCATCGTCGGCATGGCCACCCCCATCGACGAGGACCGCTGCGCCGTCTTCTTCTGGCGTTACCGCAAGGTCACCGGCTGGCAGCGCGACACCTGGCGCTTCCTCTACAAGACGCTCCTGGAGGACCGCCACTGGGAGGTCCTCGAACAGGACCGCGTCATGCTGGAGGACCTGCGCGCCGACGCCGACCAGGCGGAGAACCTCTACCAGCACGACCTGGGCGTGGTCCGCGTCCGCCGCATGTACCGCACGGAGGCGGAGACCCAGGCGGCGACGGCCTGAACCGTGTCCTCAATCGCCGGCCACAACAAGCCCGTCCGGCGATTGAGGACACCTGCGCGCCGTGTGGCGATGCCCGAATCAAGCCCGTCCGGCGATCGAGGACACCCCCCGCCGGGATCGAGGCGCAGCCGCGGAGCGCCTACTCGCCGCCCTCCGCCGAGAGCACCGACCGCTCCAGCTTCCCCAGCAACCGCGCAAGCTCCACGCACTCCGCCTCCGACAGCCCCGCCAGCATCCGCCGCTCGTTCTCCAGATGCTCCGAGAACAGCGCGTCGATCAGCGAAAGACCCTCGTCCGTCAGCCGCGAGTGCACCACCCTCCGGTCCTGCGGATCACGCTCCCGCCGGATCAGCCCGTCCTTCTCCAGCCGGTCTATCCGCAGCGTCACCCCCGCCGAGCTGATCAGCCCGGAATCCGCCAGCTCACCCGCCGTACGCCGGAACGGCGCCCCCGCCCTGCGCAACGCCGTCAGCACGTCGAAGCCGGCCATCGACAGGCCCTTGCGCTCCACCGGGCGCGAAATCGCCGTGCTGTACCGCAGGAACGCCCGGTGCAGCCGGCCGAAGACCTCCAGCGGAGCCGTGTCCAGCTCCGGCCGCTCACGCCGCCAGTCCGCCACGATCGACGCCACCGCGTCCGCCTGCTCCGCCATCCCGGCCACACCTCCGCGCAGGTACACAATGGGGTAAGAATCTTAGCGCTCAAAGGACCGCCGGGCGGCCCCCCGCCCCACCGGAACCCGCCTGCGCGCCGCCCGGCGCATACGGCAGCATGTCCCCATGTCCGTACTGACGCGCGATGAAGCGCAGGCCCGAGCCCAGATCCTCGACGTACAGCGATACACGATCGAACTCGATCTCACCGCAGGGGAGGAGACCTTCGACTCCCGTACCGTGATCGAGTTCACCGCCCGCACGGCCGGTGACACCTTCATCGAGCTCAAGCCCGCCACCCTGCGCTCGATCAGCCTCGACGGGCAGCCGCTGGACCCCGCGCACCTCACCGAGAACCGGTACCCCCTCACCGGCCTCACCGAAGGCCCGCACACGATCCACGTCGACGCCGCCATGCGCTACTCCCGCACCGGCGAAGGCATGCACCGCTTCACCGACCCCAGCGACAACCAGACATACGTCTACACCCAGCTCTTCATGGAGGACGTCCAGCGCGTCTTCGCCGCCTTCGACCAGCCCGACCTCAAAGCGGTCTTCGCCCTCACCGTCACCGCCCCCGAAGGCTGGACCGTCCTCGGCAACGGCATCGCCGAGCACACCGGCGACGGCCGCTGGACCATCGCCCCCACCCCACCGCTCTCCACCTACCTCGTCGCCGTCGCCGCCGGACCCTGGCACTCCGTGACCACCGAGCACGCCGGACTGCCCTTCGGCATCCACTGCCGCCGCTCCCTCGCCCCCCACCTCGACGCCGACGCCGACGAGATCCTCGACATCACCCGGGCCTGCTTCGACCGGTTCCAGGAGAAGTTCACCGAGCCGTACCCCTTCGACTCGTACGACCAGGCGTTCGTCCCCGAGTTCAACGCCGGCGCCATGGAGAACCCCGGACTCGTCACCTTCCGCGACGAATTCATCTACCGCTCCGCCGTCACCGACACCGAACGCCAGACCCGCGGCATGGTCATCGCCCACGAAATGGCCCACATGTGGTTCGGCGACCTCGTCACCCTCGCCTGGTGGGACGACATCTGGCTCAACGAGTCCTTCGCCGAGTACATGGGCTACCAGACCCTCGCCGAAGCCACCAGGTTCACGGACACCTGGGTCGACTTCGGCGTCGCCCGCAAGGGCTGGGGATACGACGCCGACCAGCGCCCCTCCACCCACCCCGTCGCCCCCGACCCCGCCGACGTCCCCGACACCGCGTCCGCGCTCCTCAACTTCGACGGCATCTCCTACGCCAAGGGCGCCTCCGCCCTCCGCCAGCTCGTCGCCTGGCTCGGCGAGAAGGACTTCCTCGCCGGCATCAACACCCACTTCGCCCGCCACAAGTTCGGCAACGCCACCCTCGCCGACTTCATCGACAACCTCGCCTCCGCCACCGACCGGGACGTCCACGCCTGGGCCGGCCAATGGCTCCGCACCACCGGCGTCGACACCCTCGCCGCGCACACCACCGAGACCGACACCACCTGGTCCCTCACCGTCGACCACCAGGGCACCCGCCCCCACCGCATCAGCGTCGGCGCCTACGACCACAGCCTCGACACCCAGCACGGCCCCACCCCCCTCGTCCTGCGCGAACGCTTCGACGCCGGCATCCCCGAGGAAGCCCCCGTCACCCGCCCGGGCCGCCGCCCCGCCCTCGTCGTCCTCAACGACGAAGACCTCACCTACGCCAAGATCCGCCTCGACCCCCACTCCTGGAACACCGTCCTCGACAGCCTCTCCGGCATCCCCGACCCCCTCACCCGCGCCGTCATCTGGAACGCCGCCCGCGACATGGTCCGCGACGGCGAACTCGCCCCCAGCACCTACCTCGAAGCCGCCCGCGCCCACCTCCCCTACGAGACCGACCTCGCACTCCTCCAAGGCGTCCTCGCCTTCGCCGACACCCAGGTCGCCGGCCGCTACACCACCCCCGAGGACCGGCCCGCCGCCCTCGCCACCCTCACCGCCCTCTGCCGCGACCTCATCCGCCGCACCGAGGACGGCACCCACCCCGGCCTGCGCCTCACCGCCGTACGCCACCTCATCGACGCCGCCACCCAGCCCGACACCATCCAGGGCTGGCTCGCCGACGACACCGTCCCCGGCGGACCCGAACTCGACCCCGAACTGCGCTGGCGCATCCTCACCCGCCTCGCCGTCCTCGGCGCCACCGACGAGACCGCCATCGACGCCGCCCTGGAGGACGACCCCAGCGCCACCGGCCAGGAAGGCGCCGCCCGCTGCCGCGCCGCCCTCCCCACCCCCGAGGCCAAAGCCGCCGCCTGGAACGCGATGTTCCACGACGACAGCCTCTCCAACTACCTCTTCACCGCCACCGCCCAAGGCTTCTGGCAACCCGAACAGACCGACCTCGTACGCGCCTACGTGCCCCGCTTCTACCCCGAAGCCGCCCAACTCGCCGCCCGCCGGGGCCCCGCCATCGCCGAAGCCGCCGGACGAAACGCCTTCCCGGTCCACGCCGTCGACGCCGAAAGCCTCCGCACCGGCGAAGAAGCCCTCGACGACCCGGCCCTCACCCCGGCCCTCCGCCGCAAACTCATCGACCAGATCGACGACCTGCGCCGCGCCCTGAACGTACGCGACGCCAACTGACCCACCCGCACCACCCGTGCCCGGCCCGCCCCGAACCACCGGGGCGCGCCGGGCACGCCCATACCACCCCGGCCCCCCACCACCCGCCCCCACCCGGGCCCCGCCACCCTTTCGAGTTCAGATCACCCGGCAACCCGGCCGCGCCACCCGAAACCCGGACAAGCTGGCACGCACACCCATGGCCGTGTCCGGAGAGTCCCGCCCGGCCCGCGACGCCCGGCAGGCACTCCCGCCGCACCGGCCGACATCCCCAGTACGTCCAGTACGAGGGATTGCGGCCGGCACGCCGAGAGCACCCACCATGCGCCGCAGGCCACGCCCCCCGGGCGTACGACGGGACCTTCCGGACACGACCGTGCCCGCACCCCGTCCACGCGCGCCCGAAGGACCAACCGCCCCATGCCCGTACCGCCCCTCGCCGGGACCACCACCGGACCCGACGCCCTCCGCCCCCTCCTCGACACCGTCCTCACCGCCCTCGCCGAAGGCGCCCGACGCCGCGACGGCCCCCTCCCCGCAGGCGGACCCGACACCGTCACCCCCCGCACCCGCACCGCCCTCACCCCCCTCATCCCGGACCAGGGCACCGGCGCCCACCACGCCCTCGCCACCCTCGTCCAAGCCCTCGCCGAAGGCGCCGCCGACCCCGCCGACCCCCTCTGCGCCGCCCACCTCCACACCCCGCCCCTCGCCCTCGCCGCAGCCGCCGACCTCGCCGCCTCCGCCCTCAACCCCTCCATGGACTCCTGGGACCAGGCACCCGCCGCCTCCACCCTCGAAGCCGACACCACCGCCGCACTCGCCGCCGAGATCTACCCCCACCACCCCGCACCCGACGCCCTCATCACCACCGGCGGCACCGAAGCCAACCAACTCGGCCTCCTCCTCGCCCGCGAACGCCACGGCCCCGTCCAGACCATCACCGGCGCCAACGCCCACCACAGCATCACCCGCGCCGCCTGGCTCCTCGGCCTCCCCGCACCCCTCACCGTGCCCGCCCCGGACGGCGTCATCGACGTCCCCGCACTCCACGAGACCCTCGCCCGCCACCGAGGACAGGGCCCCCTCCTCGTCACCGCCACCGCCGGCACCACCGACACCGGCCGGATCGACCCCCTCACCGACATCGCCGACCTCTGCACCCGCCACGGCGCCGAACTCCACATCGACGCCGCCTACGGCGGCCCCCTCCTCTTCAGCCCCGCCCACCGCCCCCTCCTCGACGGACTCGACCGCGCCGACAGCGTCGCCCTCGACCTCCACAAACTCGGCTGGCAACCCGCATCCGCCGGCATCCTCGCCGTCCCCGACCGCCACCACCTCCACCCGCTCCACCACCAGGCCCCCTACCTCAACGCCGACGACGACACCGAAGCCGGCCTCCCCGACCTCCTCGGCCGCTCCCTGCGCACCACCCGCCGCCCCGACGCACTCAAGATCGCCGTCACCCTCCGGGCCCTCGGCCGCACCGGACTCGCCGACCTCGTCGACCGCACCTGCGCCGCCGCCCACACCCTCGCCGACCTCGTCACCCGCACCCCCGGCCTCGACCTCCACGACCGCCCCACCATCAGCACCGTCCTCTTCCGCCCCACCGACGCCGACGACCACACCGTCGCCACCATCCGCCGCACCCTCCTCACCCGAGGCCACGCCGTACTCGGCCGCACCCACACCCACGGCCGCCTCTGGCTCAAGGCCACCCTCCTCAACCCCCACACCACCCCCGACGACCTCCACCGCCTCCTCGCCCTCGTCACCCACCTCACCGCCGAACTCAAGGAAGGCAGCACCCTCCGATGACCGCCGCCCCACCCACCCCCGACCCCCACCGCACCCACGACCTCATCGGCATCGGCATCGGCCCCTTCAACCTCTCCCTCGCCGCCCTCGCCCACGGCCTCCCCACCCCCCTCACCACCGCCTTCTACGAACAGCGCCCCGCCTTCCACTGGCACCCCGGACTCCTCATCGACGGCGCCACCCTCCAAGTCCCCTTCCTCGCCGACCTCGTCACCCTCGCCGACCCCACCAGCCCCTGGAGCTTCCTCAACTACCAACGCGCCCAGGACCGCCTCTACCCCTTCTACTTCGCCGAGCGCTTCCACATCCACCGCGCCGAATACGACGCCTACTGCCGCTGGGTCAGCACACAGCTCCCCGGCCTCCACTTCGGCCACCAGGTCGACGCCATCCGCTGGGACCCCCAGACCGCCCGCTTCGACGTCGACCACACCCAGCTCGACACCCACGGCGAAGCCGCGTCACTCGGCCGCACCCACACCCGCCACATCGCCCTCGGCATCGGCACCGAACCCCACATCCCCGAACCCCTCAAACCCCTCACCGACACCGGCACCGCCCCCGTCATCCACTCCGCCGACTACCTCCACCACCGCGAACGCCTCCTCCAGGCCCGCCACATCACCGTCATCGGCTCAGGACAGTCCGGCGCCGAAATCTTCCTCGACCTCCTCCGCGCCCGCCCCACCGGAAACGAAGGACTCCACTGGCTCGCCCGCACCCCCGCCTTCGCCCCCATGGAGTACTCGAAACTCGGCCTCGAACACTTCACCCCCGACTACACCCGCTACTTCCACGCCCTCCCCGAAACCGTCCGCGACACCCTCGTCCCCCAGCAATGGCAACTCCACAAAGGCATCGACCACGACACCATCGCCGCCATCCACGACGAGCTCTACCGACGCACCCTCCACGGCGGGTGGCCCGACGCCACCCTCACCCCCGGCGTCACCGTCCGCACCGCCGGACGCGTCGCCAACACCCGCGTCGAACTCCACCTCGAACACACCCAGCAATCCACCCGCACCCGCCTCACCACCGACGCCGTCGTCCTCGCCACCGGCTACCGCGAACGCCCCCTCGACACCCTCCTCCACCACCTCGCCCCCCACCTCCGCCGCGACACCGCCGGCCGCCCCCGCATCGACGCCCACCACCGCCTCGACCTCGGCCCCGCCGTCACCGGCCACATCTACGTACAGAACGCCGAACGCCACACCCACGGCGTCGGCGCCCCCGACCTCGGCCTCGCCGCCTGGCGCAGCGCCACCATCCTCAACAACCTCACCGGCACCACCCCCTACCCCCTACCGAAGCGCACCGCGTTCACCACCTTCGGCCTCACCCAACCCGCCATCCCCACCCAGCAACCCACCCTCGTCCCCCTCACCCACGACCACTGACCCACCCGGCCCCCGGGACAAGCCGCCCACCAATCCCCGACATTGTTGAGGTCACGTCACTACCGGATGCGGCTTTCGCACAACGCTGGGCCAACAACCCCCCACTTGCCATCGTGGTGCCCCGTCAGCCACCTCAGGCGGCACACCAGGAACGACAGCACCCCGCACCAGCGGGCGCGCCGGACCGTGTGCCGCACCTGGGACACACATCGGGGGTCACCATGTCCATCACGCGCCGCACCCGGATCGCGCTCGCCGGCCTCGTCGCCGCGGGAATCGCCGCCGCCGTCGCCGTACCGTCGCTCACCGACGACACCACCGACCAGGCAAACGTCGCCGCCGCCAGAGACACCGACTACGGTCCCGAACCCGAGGCCGACAGCGACCTCGTCACCCAGGCCGACCAGATAGCCTCCATGGCCTCCGGCACGATCTCCCCCGACACCATGATCAACCGGGCCCGCACCTGGCTCACCGCCAACGGCGGCCACCAGGTCCCGTACAGCATGCAGCGCGTCTGGAAGGACGGCTACCGCCAGGACTGCTCCGGGTTCGTCTCCATGGCACTCGCACTCGGCAAGCCCGGCCTCAACACCGTCGGCCTCGCCGGCTCCGCCAGCGGCGTCACCAAGCACCTCAGCAGCACCAGCCAGCTCAAAAAGGGCGACCTCCTCATCGACGCCAGCACCAGCGACGGCGACTTCCGCCACGTCGTCATCTTCGAGAAGTGGGCCAACGCCTCACACAGCTCCTACTGGGCCTACGAACAGCGCGGCTCCCACGGCACCACCCACCGCACCCTGAGCTACGGCATCGGCAAGGACAACTACGACCCCTACCGCCCCCTCAAGCTCAGCGGAAACGGCAGCGGCGGTGGCGGCGGCAGCCAGACCCCCGTCCCCAGCGCCACCTGGCCCGTCCTCAAGAGCGGCTCCAGGGGCACCGACGTCCGCTCCGCCCAGCAACTCCTCATCGCACGCGGCTACGGCATCTCCGCCGACAGCAGCTTCGGCCCCAGGACCCGCGCCGCCGTGATCCGCTTCCAGAAAGCCCGCGGCCTCGCCGCCGACGGCGTCATCGGCCCCAACACCTGGTCCAAGCTCATCGTCACCGTCAAGTACGGCACCAAGGGCCAGGCCGTCAAGGCAGCCCAGAACCAGCTCAAGGTCTACGGCTACTCCCTCGCCGTCGACGGCAGCTTCGGCGCCAAGACCAAGGCCGCGACCCTCGCCTTCCAGAAGAACCACCACCTCGCCGCCGACGGCGTCATCGGCCCCAACACCTGGCGCACCCTCCTCGGCACCCGCTGACACACGCCACAGCGGCCCCTCTCCCACCGCACCCGCGGAAGGGAAAGGGGCCGCCGTCACACCCACAGGCACCACTAGAAAACCGGCACACCGTCCCGCGTCAGCCGCCAGTCCACCGAAGCGAACTCCGCACCGTCCACCGAACCCTTCGCCTGCACCCAGGCGATGATCGTGTTCCGGATCTCCTCCGAATTCGCCCACAGCTGCTTCGCGGCCGGCACATGCGGGAAATTGCCGCCCCCGCTCGCCCGGTAGTTGTTCACCGCCAGCACGAACTGCGCCTTCGGATCCAGCGGCTTCCCCTCGAACGACAGATTCACGATCCGCGAACCCACCGGCTTCGCGATATCGATGTCGTACGTCAGCCCCGACACCGCGTCGTAGTTGTAGTCCGGAGTGCTGTCCGCATTCGTCAGCTTCTCCGGATCCACCGGAGCACCCACCGCCGTCCGCACGTAGTACTTCGCCGAGAACTCCAGGTAGTCCAGGATCTGCGCACCCGTCACCAGACGCGCCTCCAAGGTGTTCTCGAACGGATACAGACCCGCCGCGTCCTTGATCGTCACATCACCGGTCGGAATCCGCGCCGTACGCGAGAAGCACGACGCCTGCGACAGCACCGGAAGCTCCGCGTACTCACCACCCGCCAGCGCCGCCTTCACCGTCTCCGCCTGGACGACGTTGATCAGATCGATGATCGGCTCGTCCTTCCACGCCGCCTCCGCCGTCGTCATCTCCGACGCCGCCGAACCGATCACCTGGTTGACGTACGCCACGACCTTCTCGTGCTCATCCGCCAGCAGCTTCGTGATCTTCCGGTCCTCCGCCACCGTGTTCGAGTTCAGCACTCGCGAACCGGCCTTCTCGACCACCCAACGGCCCTTCTCCCACACCACCTCGAAGTCGAACAGCGTCAGCCGCTGCCCCCACTTCAACGGCTCCGAGAGCACGACCTTCTTCCCGGTCTCCTTGTTCTCCACGAAGTACTCGGGAATCTCCAGGTGCGCGTGGCCCACCAGAATCGCGTCGATCCCCGGCACCTGCTCCGCCACCAGACCCGCCGCGTTCTCCACGTACGGAATCTGGTCCCCGTACGACGACGTCCCGCTGTTCCCCGAGTGCGCCGCCACGATCACCACGTCCGCACCCATCGAACGCAGCCGCGGCACGTACTTCGCCGCCTGCTCCTCAAGACCCGGGAACACCATCTTCCCGCCCACATTCGCCTTGTCCCAGATCGCGATCCCCGGGTTCGTCAGACCCAGGATCCCCACCTTCACGTCCCGCCCGTGCGGCGTCCGCAGCTTCCTGATCACATACGGCGCGAACGCCGGCCGCAACGTCTTCGCGTCCAGCGCGTTCGCCCCGAGCAGCGGGAAATCACACTGCTCCTCGAACTTCCGCAACACCGGGATCCCGTAGTTGAACTCGTGGTTCCCCAGCGCCGCCGCGTCGTACCCGATCGCGTTCATCGCCTGCGCCATCGGATGCACCGGACCACGCTTCGCCGTGATCGGGTCGATCTTCGCGTAGTAGTACGAGAGCTGCGTGCCCTGGATCGTGTCACCCGCGTCGATCATCAGCGTGTTGTGACGGCCCTTCTCCTGCCGCACCTGCTCCACCAACGTCGAGATCTTCGCCAGACCGACGTCGTTGTGGGCCTTGTCGTCGAACTCGGCGTCTGTGAAGTAGTCCCAGTTGAAGACGTTCCCGTGCAGGTCCGTCGTCCCCATCACGGTGAACGAGTACCGCTTCTGCGGACGCCCGTGACCATGACCCTGCCCACGCCCGTGCGCGTGGGCGGGCGACGCGACGCCGCCCACCACCACCGCACCCGCGCCGGCCGCGGCCGATGTCCCCAGGAACGTCCTTCGGTTCAGCGGCATCTCGTCTCCCACATATCGGTTCACTTGGTGCGAAGTTCTGTCGTACGCCGTCCGACCCACCAGAGGTGACGCGTGTAGACCCGCCCCCAGGGCACACCCACACGCCGGACAACGCGCGTAGATAATCACCCACACACCACCCCCGGCAACACCCCCGGCAGGTTTCCGTTCCATGACCACACACCGACAGGACGACGTCCGGCCGCGAACCCCCCGACTGTCACACCCGGATGCCACAGTGGACCCATGACCGAGCCCGCGCAGCCCTACGGCACCCCGGACCAGCCCCGCCTCGCCGTCCGCGGCGAAGCACGCCTGGAAGTCGACCCCGAGATCGCCCGCCTCTCCATCACCGTCACCGCCCGCGGCAAGGACCGCCGCGCCGCCCTCGAAGACCTCACCCGCCGCAACGCCACCGTCCTCGAACTCGCCCGCACCTACGGCGAAGCCATCGAGAAGATCGAGACCGGCGCCCTCTCCATCCACCCCGAACTCGTCCAACGAGGCCGCGACGAGAAGATCCGCGCCTACCACGGCCGCGTCCACATCACCGCCGTCCTCGGCGACTTCACCGCACTCGGCGAATTCGTCACCCGCGTGGGCGACCTCGACATGACCCACGTCAACGGCCCCTGGTGGGCCCTGCGCCCCACCTCACCCGCCCACGGCGAGGCCCGCCGCCAAGCCGTCCGCGAAGCCGTCCAGCGCGCCCGCGAATACGCCGGAGCACTCGGCGCGGAACTCGCCGCCCTGGTCGAACTCGCCGACATAGGCGCCGAGAACGCCGCCCCCGTCGCGTACGCCCGCCGCGCCGGCTACGGCGGCGCGGCGCCCGCCCCCGTCGGAGGGGGCGCCCCGCCGCCGCCCCCCGTCGACCTCGAACCGCAGCAGCAGACCGTGTACGCGCAGGTGAACGCCCGCTTCACCATGACCCCGCCGAAACTCTGAATTCCCACCCGCGGAGAGACCGGCGCGTGCTCATCCGAGCACGCCGCCGCACAATTCAACACTTGTCAATAACCCTTCACCCAAAGGTGGTTGAGCAGTCATTCACAGCCAATTACCTACCCATAGGTAAGGTCTAGGCTCGAACCATGCGCCGAGCCAAAATCGTTTGCACCCTGGGACCCGCGACCGACTCGTACGACCAGATCAAGGCCCTCGTCGAGGCGGGAATGGACATCGCCCGCCTCAACCTCAGCCACGGCAGCTACGCCGAACACGAAGAGCGCTACCACCGCGTGCGCAAGGCGTCCGACGAGGCGCACCGCAGCGTCGGCGTCCTCGCCGACCTTCAAGGCCCGAAGATCCGCCTCGGACGCTTCCGCGAAGGCCCCGTACTCCTTGAACGCGGCGACGACTTCACCATCACCGTCGAACCGATGGACGGCGACCGCAACGGCTGCGGCACCACGTACGACGGCCTCGCCGCCGACGTCACCCCCGGTGAGCGCATCCTGATCGACGACGGCCGCGTCACCCTGGAGGTCACCGAGGTCGACGGCCCCCGCGTCCGGACCACCGTGATCGAGGGCGGCATGGTCTCCGACCACAAGGGCCTCAACCTCCCCGGCGTCGCCGTCTCCGTCCCCGCGCTGTCCGAGAAGGACATCGAGGACCTGCGCTGGGCCATCCGCACGGGCGCCGACATCATCGCCCTCTCCTTCGTCCGCAGCGGCCGCGACATCGAGGACGTCCACCGCGTCATGGACGAGGAGGGCCGCCGCCTCCCCGTCATCGCCAAGGTCGAGAAGCCGCAGGCCGTCGACAACATCGAGGACATCGTCGCCGCCTTCGACGGCATCATGGTCGCCCGCGGCGACCTCGGCGTCGAAATGCCGCTGGAGCAGGTCCCGATCGTCCAGAAGCGCGCGATCAAGCTCGCCAAGCGCAACGCCAAGCCGGTCATCGTCGCGACGCAGATGCTCGACTCGATGATCGACAACTCCCGGCCCACCCGCGCCGAGGCGTCCGACGTCGCGAACGCGATCATCGACGGCACGGACGCGGTGATGCTCTCCGGCGAGACGAGCGTCGGCTCGTACGCGATCGAGACGGTCCGCACGATGTCCCGCATCGTGGAGGCGGCCGAGGAGGACATCCTCGCGAAGGGGCTCCCGCCGCTGACCGAGCGCAACAAGCCCCGCACCCAGGGCGGCGCGGTGGCCCGCGCGGCGGCGGAGATGGGCGACTTCCTCGGCGCGAAGTTCCTGGTCGCCTTCACGCAGAGCGGTGACACGGTGAAGCGGCTGTCGCGCTACCGCTCGCCGATCCCCCTCCTGGCCTTCACTCCGGACCCGGCCACACGTTCCCAGCTGAACCTGACCTGGGGTGTCGAAACGTTCCTGGGCCCGCACGTGGACTCGACGGACGCGATGGTGGCCCAGGTGGACGAGGAGCTGCTGAAGATCGGCCGCTGCCAGAAGGGCGACGTCGTGGTCATCACGGCCGGCTCCCCGCCGGGTGTCGCGGGCTCCACGAACCTGGTCCGGGTGCACCACATCGGCGAGGACGACAGCCCGAAGTAGGGCGGCTCAGAATTTCGGCCCGACGTGAGCGTCCATGAGAGCGACGGACGCCCGTCGGGCGACGGAGATGTTGTACTCCTTGCCCGCGCGTGTGCAGTGCGTCCACTCGACGCCGAGCTTGTCGAGGGTGTCGGTGTAGAGCTGCCGGATGTCGTCGGAGACGTTGGTGAACCAGTACCGGGGGTACTCGTACCGCTTGCGCTCGCCTGCGACGACCCGGGTGGTCCAGTTGGTGATGCGGCATCCATCGGAATGGATCAGGCCGCGCACGAACGCCCACGGGTGTGAGTCGACGATGTGCTGCTGCCAGCTCTCCAACACGATCGCGCGCTCGTGCTTTCGCCCTGGGCCGTGCTGAGGGAACAAGCACGGAAGGTGCTTGGAGTAGACCTTGATGTTGTGGCAACCGATCTTTCGGACGCGGCACGTCGAATTTTCGGGGAAAACGTTCCGCATGGCAGCTTCGGCCTCGTTCTGGATGCCGGGCCAGGAATCGTCAAGCGTGATCATGAGATTGGGCACGCGGTGCTGTGAATAGTGGCTGATGTGCCCGTCGCCCAGGTAGAGGGCCAAGAGGTATGTGTACGCGGCCTCGTCAAGATCGACACCGTCGCACCGGTGGCACGTCGGATCGTGCGAGCCCGGACACTCCCCGCGCTTGGCCCGGTCCTTGTGCTTCCAGTAGCTGATCGTGCCGGTGGGCACGTTCAGCTTCCGCGCGACATCTGCGTTGCGTGCGCCGCCGCGCAGAAGGGTGAGGGCGTTCTGCCGTAATTCCGTGCCGTGGAAGTTCATGGGAATACGATGAGCAATCCGGGCCTGGCGCGCACAGCAAAAAGCGGATGTTCACGAGAACGTGAACATCCGCTTTCCGGAAATGTGCCGGGTATGGGATTCGAACCCACACGTCCTTTCGGACAGAGGTGTTTGAGACCTCCGCGTCAACCAGTTGCGCCAACCCGGCTTGGTAACCCGGGCAGCAGTGTACCTGGTAACAGAAGCAGAGAGCAGGTAGGTAGGCTGCTTCGCAGCAGTCCCTGCCCTGGACCAAGGAGCCCCGTGACCACCCCCGAGTCGCCCCAGCCCGTCGCCGATGACGACAAGTCGCACGTTCCGCCGCTGACGACCCGCGTCGTCATCGCCGAGGACGAGGCACTCATCCGCCTCGACCTCAAGGAGATGCTCGAAGAGGAGGGCTACTCCGTCGTCGGCGAGGCCGGGGACGGGCAGCAGGCCGTCGAGCTGGCGCGGGAGCACAAGCCGGACCTGGTCATCCTGGACGTGAAGATGCCGGTCCTCGACGGGATCTCCGCCGCCGAGAAGATCGCCGAGGAGTCCATCGCGCCGGTCCTCATGCTCACCGCGTTCTCGCAGCGCGACCTCGTGGAGCGGGCCCGGGACGCCGGGGCGATGGCGTACCTCGTGAAGCCGTTCAGCAAGAGCGACGTCGTCCCGGCGATCGAGATGGCGGTGTCCCGGTTCTCCGAGCTGAAGGCGCTGGAGAACGAGGTCGCCGACCTTGCCCAGCGGCTGGAGACGCGGAAGCTGGTGGACCGGGCGAAGAGCATCCTGCAGACGGACTACGGGCTCTCCGAGCCGGAGGCGTTCCGTTGGATCCAGAAGACGTCCATGGACCGCCGGCTGTCGATGCAGCAGCTCGCCGAGGCCCTGATCGAGGACGCCGAGGAGAAGAAGAAGGCGGCCGAGTAGGCCCCGTAGGACAGGGGAAAGGCCCGCGCCACGGAGGCGCGGGCCTTTCTCGTGCGCGTAAGCGCTCAGTCCTCGCCGAGGTACGCCTTGCGGACGGATTCGTCGTGGAGGAGGTCCGCCCCGGTGCCGGAGAGGACGATCTTGCCGATCTCCATGACGTGGCCCTGGTCGGCCAGCGACAGCGCGGCCTGGGCGTTCTGCTCGACCAGGAGGATCGTCGTGCCGGAGGCGCGGAGTTCGACGATGGTCTCCATGATCTTCTGCATCATGATCGGCGAGAGGCCCATGGAGGGCTCGTCGAGCATGAGCAGCTTGGGCTGGGACATCATCGCCCTGCCCATGGCGAGCATCTGCTGCTCGCCGCCGGAGAGCGTTCCGGCGGCCTGCTTGCGGCGTTCCCCGAGGATGGGGAAGAGGTCGTAGGCGCGCTGGACGTCCTTCTCGATGCCCGCCTTGTCGTTGCGGAGGTACGCGCCGAGGAGCAGGTTCTCCGTGATCGTCAGCCGGGGGAAGATGTGGCGGCCCTCGGGGGAGTGGGCGAGGCCCAGGGAGACGATCTTGTGAGCGGGGACGTTGGTGAGCGGTTCACCCTCGAAGAGGATGCGGCCGCTGAGCGGTTTGAGCAGCCCGGAGAGGGTGCGCAGGGTGGTGGTCTTGCCGGCGCCGTTGGTGCCGATGAGGGTGACCACCTGGCCGGTGTCGACGGTGAACGAGATGCCCTTGACGGCTTCGATCTTGCCGTAGGCGACGCGGAGGTCCTCGACCTCCAGCAGTGCGGTCATCGGTTGCCCTCCTCTTCCGTCTCTTCCGTGCTCGTGTGGGCCTCGGCCGCTTCGACCTCGGCGACTTCGTCCGCGCCGGGGGCGCCTTCGAAGGGGGTGCCGAGGTAGGCGGCGATGACGCGTTCGTCGCTCTGGACCTCGGACGCGGTGCCTTCGACGAGTTTCTCGCCCTGGACGAGGCAGGCGACGCGGTCGCAGAGGTTGAAGATGAAGCGCATGTCGTGCTCGATGACGAGGACGGCGATGCCCTGGTCCCGGATCGCGAAGATGAGCTCTTCGGTGACGCGGGTCTCCTGGGGGTTCATGCCGGCGGTGGGCTCGTCCAGGAGGAGGAGGCCGGGCTCGCTGGCGAGGGCGCGGGCGATCTCCAGTTTGCGCTGGTCTCCGTAGGGGAGGTTGCGCGCGAGGTGGTCGGCCTTGTCCTGGAGGCCGATGAACTCCAGGAGTTCCATGGCGCGTTCGCGGCTGGAGTTCTCCGCGGCCCGGTAGCCGGGCAGGTGGAGCAGGGCGGACCAGAGCCCTTCCTTGGTCCTGGTGTGGCGTCCGACGAGGACGTTCTCCAGGACGGTCATGTTGGCGAAGAGCCGGATGTTCTGGAAGGTGCGGGCGATGCCGGCCTTGGTGACGAGGTGGGGCTTGGGCGGCAGGACGGTGCCCTTGTAGCTGACCTTGCCCTCGGTGGGGACGTAGAGGCCGGTGAGGCAGTTGAAGAAGGTTGTCTTGCCGGCGCCGTTGGGGCCGATGAGGCCGACGATCTCGCCGCTGTTGACCTGGAGGTCGACGTCGCGGACGGCGGTGAGGCCGCCGAAGCGCATGGTGACCCCGCTGGCGTCCAGGACGGTCGTCCTGGTGGCGGTCTCTGTGGTGGTGGTCATGGTGTTACGCCCCCGCCTTGGCGATGCCGGCGTCCGTTTCGTCGGACTTCCGGGGTGTGGGCACGTCGAGCTGGTCGGTCTCGTGGAATTCGAGCTGTTTCCTGCGGTCGGCGATCAGGCCCTCGGGCCGGAAGCGCATCAGGAGGACGAGCGCGATTCCGAAGAGGAAGAGCTGGTAGTCCTGCATGAACTGGAGCTTGGCCGGGATGAGGTAGAGCAGTGCGGCGCCGACGAAGGGTCCGCTGAGGGTTCCCATGCCGCCGAGGATGACGGCGGCGAGGAGGAACGCGGAGTTCGGGGGCACGGATCCGGCGAACTGGTACTGCTCGGGCGTCACGGTGTAGTTGACGTGTGCCTGTACGGTGCCGGCGAGGCCGGCGAGCGTGGCGCCGAGGGCGAAGGCGAGGAGCTTGAGCCGGAAGGCGTTGATGCCCATGGCGGTGGCTGCGGTCTCGTCCTCGCGGATGGCGACCCAGGCGCGGCCGATGCGGGATTCCCCGGAGCGGCGGAAGACGAGGACGACGACGGCGGTGACGACGAGCATCAGCAGGTAGTAGTTGGCCGGCCTGCTGAGGGTGAAGGGTCCGACGTCGTGGCTGAGGGCGAAGTCGATCCCGAATATGTTGAGGTCGGGGATGCTGGGGATGCCCTGGGAGCCGTTGGTGAGGTCGGGGCCGCTGTTGCCGTTGAGGTTGTTCACGGTGACGCGGAAGATCTCACCGAAGCCGAGGGTGACGATGGCGAGGTAGTCGCCGCGCAGGCGCAGGGTGGGGGCCCCGATGAGGACGCCGAAGATCATCGAGACGACCGCTCCGGTGAGGACGGCGGCCCAGAAGGGGAACTTGACGCCGATCGCGGAGAGGGGTGCGCCGGAGACCAGGGCGGCGGTGTAGGCGCCGACGCCGAGGAAGGCGACGTAACCGAGGTCGAGGAGGCCGGCGAGGCCGACGACGACGTTGAGGCCGAGTGCGACGGTGGCGAAGATGAGGATGTTGACGCCGATGAGGGCGTATTCCGCGGTGTCCTGGGTGAAGGGGAAGCAGAGTGCCGCGACGAGGGCTGCGGCGAGGGTGACGTTGCGGTGCTTGGCGGTCAGCGCGGTGAGGCGGGCGATGAGGCCGGCCCGGGTGAGTGCGGTGAAGGCGAAGGCCGCGGTGATGAGGAAGCCGATGAACTGTTCGGAGTCCTCGGTGGGGATGTCGATCCCGTAGGTGAAGATGTACAGCGCGAGGCCGAAGGCGACGGCGATGATGATGATCTCGGCCCAGGCCGGGAGGGCCTTGGTGCGGGGTGCCGAGGGTGCGGCGAGGCTGTTGCGGAAGCGCTGCCAGGCGCCCGGCGCGGGGCCGTCGGCGGGGAGCGGGACGTCGTAGGGGAGGGCGAGGGAGGCGATGACGGCGACGAGTGCGCCGATTCCGCTGACCCAGGCTCCCGGTTCGAGGTTGACGACGCCGCCGAGTTCGTAGGAGATGGCGCCCATGGCGTAGCCGGTGGTGCCGAAGGTGGCGAGGGCCGCGAGGCGGACGGGGCTGTTGGTGCCGGCGGGGGTGAGCCAGCGCAGTCCGGGGATGCCGTAGCCGGTGAGGGCGAGGAGCAGGGTGAGGACCGCGCCGGTGAGGGTGAGGACCTGGAGGCCGCCGGGGTAGCCGGTGACGGTGAGGTCGCCGGGGAATTCGGAGGTCCAGGTCCAGGGGAGCAGGGTGCCGGCGAGGGCGGCCGCGGCGCCGGTGAGGGTGGCGATGCGGGCGGCGGGGGCGGGGATGGGGAGGAGTGCGGTGGTCATCCGTATCACGCCCTGTCCGCGACGCGTTCGCCGAGCAGGCCCTGGGGCCGCAGCAGCAGGACGACGATGAGGAGGACGAAGGCCCATACGTCCTTCCAGGCGCCGCCGCCGAAGAGGTCCATGCCGGGTACGTCGCTCATGTAGCCGGTGGCGAGGGATTCGGCGACACCGAGGACGACGCCGCCGAGCATGGCGCCGTAGATGTTGCCGATGCCGCCGAGGACGGCGGCGGTGAATGCCTTGAGGCCCATGAGGAAGCCCATGCGGAAGCCGATCTGGCCGTTCTTGAGCCCGTAGGCGACGGCGGCGACGGCGGCGAACGCGGCACCGATGGCGAAGGCCATGACGATGATGCGGTCGGTGTTGATACCCATGAGCTTGGCGGTGTCGGGGTCCTGCGAGGTGGCCTGCATGCCGCGGCCGGCGCGGGTCTTGGAGACGAAGAGCCCGAGGGCGATCATGCAGACGGGGGCGGAGATGAGGACGAAGAGGTCACCGCGCTGGACGTGGGCGCCGAAGAGTTCGAAGGCGTCGCCCTTGAACTGGGGGAAGGGGTGGTCCTTGGTGGCGTCGGGGTACCACTTCCAGATGGCCTGCTGGAGTGCGAGGGAGAGTCCGATCGCGGTGATCAGCGGGGCGAGCCGGGGGGCGTTGCGCAGGGGCCGGTAGGCGAAGCGTTCGGCGGCGACGCTGACGGCGACGGAGCATATGACGCCGCCGATGATCATGAGGGGGACGATAGCGAGGAGGTTGGAGCCGGCCGGCATCCAGAGGTACACGGTGAGAGCTCCGAAGCCTCCGATCATGAAGATCTCGCCGTGGGCGAAGTTGATGAGCTGGATGATTCCGTAGACCATCGTGTAGCCGATCGCGATGAGTCCGTACATCGCGCCGAGGATGAGTCCATTGGCCAGCTGTTGCGGCAGTTCGTGCACCGCAGGGCCTCCGTGGAGTGGTTCGGATATGGCACCGCGCGGGAGTGCTCGTAGCGCTCCCGCGCGGTCTGGGGTCGGTCGGGGTGTGCCCGGGAGCGGTTACGGCTTGTAGGCCTCGCTGAGCTTGGAGGCCCACTTGCCGCCGTCGACCTGGTAGGCGGTCATCATGGTGTTGGTGGTGTCGCCGTACTCGTCGAAGGAGACGGGGCCGGTGACGCCGTCGAACTTGACCTTGCTCATGGCGTCGAGGACCTTGGCGCGGGCGTCGTCGGGGAGCTTGCCGTCGTTCTCGGAGACGGCGAGCTTGACGGCCTCGATGATGGCCCAGGTGGCGTCGTAGGTGCCGCCCCCGTATGCCTCGTAGGCGTCCTTGTAGCCGGCGGTCTTGTAGTCCGCGATGAACTTCTTGGCGGAGTCGAGTTCCTCGACGGGCTTGCCGACGGAGGTGGCGATGTCGCCCTGGGCCTTCTTGTTGAGCTTGATGAAGTCGGCGCTGTACATGCCGTCGCCGCCCATGAGCGGGATCTGGACGCTGTCCTTGAGCTGCTGGCTCAGGGGGGCGCCGGCGGGGTATTCGCCGCCGTAGTAGACGGCCTTGGCGCCGGACTTCTTGACCTTGGTGACGACGGCGTTGAAGTCGCGGTCGTCGGGGTTGACGTGGTCGGAGCCGACGATCTTGCCGCCGAGGCCGGTGAAGGTCGCCTTGAAGGAGGCGGCGAGACCGGCGCCGTAGGGCTTCTGGTCGTCGATGAGGTAGACCTGCTTGATCTTCGCGTTGTTGTACAGGTACTTCGCGGCGAAGGCGCCCTGGATCTGGTCCGTGGTGGCGGTGCGGAAGTAGGTCTTGAAGGGGCGCTTCTTGTCGCCGGTCTTCCAGTTGTCGCCCTGGGTCAGCTCGGTGCCCGTGTTGGCGGGGGAGACCTGGGTGAGGCCGGCGTCGTTGAGCGGCTTCTGCATCGACTGGGAGACGCCGGAGTTCAGCGGGCCGACGACACCGACGACCTTCTTGTTGTCGATGAACTTCGTGGCGTTCTGCTGGCCGACGGAGGGCTGGGCCTGGTCGTCGAGCGGCTGGACCTCGAAGGTGATGCCGGGGACCGTCTTCTCCTTGTTCGCCGTTTTGGCGGCGAGGTCGGCGGAGTTCTTGATGCCGAGGCCGAGGGCGGAGAGGTCACCGGTGAGGGGCGCGTCGACGCCGATGACGACGGTCGTGTTGGAGCTGCCGCCGTTGCCGTCGCTCTTGTTGTCGTCGTCGCGCGACCCGCAGGCGGTGAGTGTCAGTGCACCGGTGGTGAGCACTGTGGTGAGGATGAGCAAAGAACGGTGTCGCACGAAAGGTCCTTTCCCTGGCGCGGCCTCCTCGCTTGAGGTGCCGTGTCGTTCGCCGGGCCGTACTGGGTTGGTACAGGGCCGTGCTTGCAGACGCGCCCGGCGGCGCGGTGACTGGCCGTGACTCTAAGGGCAGTGGTGGGGGTCGGGAGTGGTGGCGGCCAAGGATGTGACTGTCTTGTTATGCCCTTGAGCAAGGCTTGAGGTGGCTGGGTGGACATGTACGGCTTTTTACCGGACCGTGAAGTGACCGCAATGTGAGAACGCGCAGCTCTGCTAAGGGGCTTGAGGTGATCTTGCTGCTGTCGCGCGGCGGGGCCCGGTGCGGGGGCGCGGGGGCACGGCGAAGGGGCCCGGTGGCTGCGGGGCCGGGCCGGTCGCGTCACGGCGGAGGGCTCCATCCCGGGCGTTGATTACGCTGCGTTACGTGGGAGGGGGTGCGGCGACGCGGTGTGGTGGTGGGGGCGGGTGAGGTGTGGCAGCTGAGTGGGCCATGGAACGGGGCGCCGGGTCAAGGGGGTTGAAGCGGTGTGCCGTTCAATTTGCCTGTCTGTGGCGGTGGTTGTGCCCGGATATGCCGCTGCCCGGCCGTTTTGGGTCACGGCCGGGCAGGGGGTGGCGCGGGGTCAGGAGGCTTGGGGGGCGGGGGCCTCGCGCAGCAGGCAGGTGAGGCGGGCGGTGCAGACCCGCTTGCCGTGTTCGTCGGTGATGGTGATCTCGTACGTGGCGGTGGAGCGGCCGCGGTGTACGGGGGTGGCGGTGCCGGTGACGAGGCCGCTTCGTACCCCGCGGTGATGGGTGCAGTTCAGGTCGACGCCCACGGCGACCTTGGAGGGGCCGCCGTGCAGCATCGACCCGACGGAGCCCAGGGTCTCGGCGAGGACGGCGGACGCGCCGCCGTGCAGGAGCCCGTACGGCTGGGTGTTGCCTTCGACCGGCATGATGCCGACGACGCGCTCGGCGGAGGCTTCGACGATGCGGACGCCCATGCGTTCGCCGAGGTGGCCGGCGGAGAAGAGGGCGGGCAGGTCGACGCCGAGCGCGGCGTACTCGTCGATGATCTCCTGGGGGAACGTGGGTGCGGTGTGCTCGCCCATGGGTCCGCCTTTCGTCTCGGTGTGGTGCTCGTCTGCGTCGTTCTTATCAGACGCCTGAGCGGGCGCTTAGCGCGCGGGTTCGAAGCGCACCACGACGGACTTGGAGGCGGGGGTGTTGCTGGTGTCGGCGGTGGAGTCGAGGGGGACCAGCACGTTGGTCTCCGGGTAGTACGCGGCGGCGCAGCCCCGGGCGGTGGGGTAGTGGACGACCCGGAAGCCGGGGGCGCGGCGTTCGACGCCGTCCTTCCACTCGCTGACGAGGTCGGTGTAGGACCCGTCGGCGAGCCCGAGCGCCTCGGCGTCCCCGGGGTGTACGAGGACGACGCGGCGGCCGCCCTTGATGCCCCGGTAGCGGTCGTCCAGGCCGTAGATGGTGGTGTTGTACTGGTCGTGGGAGCGCAGGGTCTGGAGCAGCAGCCGGCCTTCGGGGAGTTCGGGGAACTCGACGGGGGCGGCGGTGAAGTTGGCCTTCCCGGTGGCGGTGGGGAAGCGGCGGGAGTCGCGGGGGCCGTGCGGGAGGGTGAAGCCGCCGGGGTGGGCGATGCGCGCGTTGAAGTTCTCGAAGCCGGGGACGACGCGGGAGATGCGGTCCCGGATCGTGGCGTAGTCCTTCTCGAACTCCTCCCAGGGGGTGGCGGATCCGGTCCCGAGGACGGCGCGGGCGAGGCGGGCGACGATGGCGGGTTCGGAGAGGAGGTGGGGGCTCGCGGGGGTGA
The DNA here is from genome assembly GCF_052542855.1 of Streptomyces sp. SAS_281. Taxonomy (NCBI): domain Bacteria; kingdom Bacillati; phylum Actinomycetota; class Actinomycetes; order Kitasatosporales; family Streptomycetaceae; genus Streptomyces; species Streptomyces sp. SAS_281. The sequence goes on along the minus strand of NZ_JBMNDO010000016.1, from coordinate 50,854 downwards.
GGTTGCCGCGCGAGGCGTGGACCTTGCTCATGGAGTCCTCGACGGTGACGAACTGCTTGCCGCCCGCCTGGACGTCCTTGTCGGTGCGGCCGAGGGTGGGCAGGATCAGCGCGCGGGCGCCGGTGACCGCGTGGGAGCGGTTGAGTTTGGTGGAGACGTGGACGGTGAGGCGGGCGTTGCGCATGGCGGCCTCGGTGACGTCGGTGTCGGGGGTGGCGGCGACGAAGTTGCCGCCCATCGCGAAGAAGACCTTGGCGTCGCCGTCGCGCAGGGCACGGATGGCGCGGACCACGTCGTAGCCGTGGTGGCGCGGTGAGGTGATCCCGAACTCCTTGTCGAGGGCGTCGAGGAAGGCGGGTGCGGGGCGTTCGAAGATGCCCATGGTGCGGTCGCCCTGGACGTTGGAGTGGCCGCGCACGGGGCACACGCCGGCGCCGGGGCGGCCGATGTTGCCGCGCAGCAGGAGGAAGTTGACGACCTCGCGGATGGTCGGCACGGAGTGCTTGTGCTGGGTGAGGCCCATGGCCCAGCAGACGACGGTGCGTTCGGAGGCCAGGACCATCGCGAGGGCCTGTTCGATGGCGGTCCGGTCGAGTCCGGTCGCGGCGAGCGTCGCGTCCCAGTCCGCGTCGGCCGCGGCGGCGGCGAACTCCTCGTAGCCGTGGGTGTGTTGGGTGACGAACGTGTGGTCGACGGCGCCCTCGGTCTCCAGGATCAGTTTGTTCAGGAGGCGGAAGAGGGCCTGGTCGCCGCCGATCCGGATCTGGAGGAAGAGGTCGTTCAGCGGGGTGCCCTTGAGCATGCCCTGCGGGGTCTGCGGGTTCTTGAAGTGTTCGAGGCCGGCCTCGGGCAGCGGGTTCACCGAGATGATCTTCGCGCCGGCCGCCTTGGCCTGTTCCAGGGCGGAGAGCATCCGGGGGTGGTTGGTGCCGGGGTTCTGCCCGGCGATGATGATCAGGTCGGCGTGGTGCAGGTCCTCCAGGGACACCGAGCCCTTGCCGACGCCGATCGTCTCGGTGAGCGCGGAGCCCGAGGACTCGTGGCACATGTTGGAGCAGTCGGGCAGGTTGTTGGTGCCGAATTCGCGGGCGAAGAGCTGGAGGAGGAACGCGGCCTCGTTGCTGGTGCGCCCGGAGGTGTAGAAGACGGCCTCGTCGGGGGAGGCGAGGGCGGTCAGCTCCTCGGCGACGATCTCGAAGGCCCGCTCCCAGGTGACGGCCTCGTAGCGGTCGGCGCCCTCGGGGAGGTGGACGGGCTGGGTGATGCGGCCCTGCTGGCCGAGCCAGTAGCCGCTGCGCCCGGCGAGGTCGGAGATGGGGTGCGCGGCGAAGAAGTCGGGGGTGACCCGGCGGAGCGTGGCCTCTTCGGCGACGGCCTTGACGCCGTTCTCGCAGAACTCGGCGGTGTGCCGCTTGTCGCCCTCGGGCCAGGCGCAGCCGGGGCAGTCGAAGCCGTCCTTCTGGTTGACCTTGAGGAGGGTCCGGGCGGTGCGGCGCAGGCCCATCTGCTGCTGGGCGACGCGCAGGCTCTGGGCGACGGCGGGCAGCCCGGCGGCCGAGTGGTGGGCCGGTCCGACCCGGGGGGCGTCCTGGACGGGGTCTCCTGCGGGCGGCTTCTTGGCCATGGTGCTCCCCTTCGGGCCGGCTGCGGGGCCCCGGGAGGTGTCTCGCGGGTCCGCCGTGGGTGATTCCTGTCCTCCGATCCTGGCACGGGGTGCGGGCCGGGTGCTTGGTGAGGCGTCGCGGGCGGTGGCCGGTCCGGATTGTCAGTGGTCCGTGGCAGGATCGGGGTGTGGCTGAGACGGCATCGAAGAAGACGGCAGACAACCGACCGCGCCTGCTCCTGATGGACGGGCACTCCCTGGCGTACCGGGCGTTCTTTGCGCTGCCCGCGGAGAATTTCACGACGGCGGCGGGCCAGCCGACGAACGCGGTGTACGGCTTCATGTCGATGCTCGCGAACACGCTGCGTGACGAGGCGCCGACGCATTTCGCGGTGGCGTTCGACGTGTCCCGCAAGACGTGGCGTGCGCAGGAGTTCCCGGAGTACAAGGCGAACCGGTCGAAGACCCCGGACGAGTTCAAGGGGCAGGTCGAGCTGATCGGGGAGCTGCTGGACGCGATGCACGCGGACCGGTTCGCGGTCGAGGGCTTCGAGGCGGACGACGTCATCGCGACGCTGGCCACGCAGGCCGAGGCGGCCGGCTTCGAGGTCCTGATCGTCACGGGCGACCGTGATTCGTTCCAGCTGATCACGGACAACGTGACCGTGCTCTACCCGACCAAGGGCGTCTCCGAGCTGACCCGGTTCACACCGGAGAAGGTCGTGGAGAAGTACGGTCTCACCCCCCGGCAGTATCCGGACTTCGCGGCGCTGCGCGGTGACCCGTCGGACAACCTTCCGAGCATCCCCAAGGTCGGTGAGAAGACCGCCGCCAAGTGGATCAACCAGTTCGGCTCGTTCGACGAGCTGATCGCGCGGGCCGACGAGGTCAAGGGCGTGGCCGGGCAGAATCTCCGCGACCATCTGGACGCGGTGAAGATGAACCGCGTGCTGACCGAGATGGTGCGGGACGTGGAGCTGCCGAAGACCCCGGAGGGTCTGGAGCGCGCTCCCTACGACCGCACGGCGGTCACCGGCATCCTCGACATACTGGAGATCCGCAACCCGAGCCTGCGCGAGCGGCTGCTCGCGGTGGACCCGGGCGCGGCGGAGGCCGAGCCGCCCGCGCCCGCCGCCGGGATCGAGCTGGACGGGGCCGTGCTCGGTACCGGAGAGGTCGGGCCCTGGCTGGCGGAGCACGGCGCGCAGCCGCTGGGCGTCATGACGGTCGACACCTGGGCGCTCGGTACCGGTGCGGTCACCGAGGTCGCGCTCGCCGCCGCCGACGGTTCCGCCGCCTGGCTGGACCCGGCGCAGCTGGACGAGGCAGACGAGCAGGCGTTCGCCGCCTGGGTCGCGGACCCGGCGCGGCCCAAGGTCATGCACAACGCGAAGAGCGCGATGCGTGTCTTCCCGGAGCACGGCTGGCACCTCGACGGTGTCGCGATGGACACCGCGCTCGCCGCGTATCTGGTGAAGCCCGGCCGGCGCTCCTTCGCGCTGGACGCGCTGGCCGTGGAGTATCTGGGCCGGGAGCTGGCCCCGGCCGCGGCGGCCGACGGTCAGCTGGCGTTCGGCGCCGACGACCGGGCGGAGGCGGACGCGCTGATGGCGCAGGCGCGCGCGGTGCTGGATCTCGGTGACGCGTTCACGGAGCGGCTGAAGGAGGTCGGCGCGGCGGAGCTGCTGCACGACATGGAGCTCCCGACGTCGATTCTGCTGGCCCGCCTGGAGCGGCACGGCATCGCGGCGGACCGGGCCCATCTGGAAGGCATGGAGCAGCAGTTCGCCGGTGCGGTCCAGCAGGCGGTGAAGGAGGCGCACGCGTCGGTGGGCCGGGAGTTCAACCTCGGTTCGCCCAAGCAGCTCCAGGAGGTCCTGTTCGGCGAGCTGGGTCTGCCGAAGACCAAGAAGACCAAGACCGGTTACACGACGGACGCGGACGCGCTGGCCTGGCTGGCCGCCCAGACCGAGCACGAGCTGCCGGTCCTGATGCTCCGCCACCGGGAGCAGGCGAAGCTGCGGGTCACGGTCGAGGGCCTGGTGAAGACGATCGCGGCGGACGGCCGCATCCACACCACGTTCAACCAGACGGTGGCGGCGACCGGCCGCCTCTCCTCCACCGACCCGAATCTGCAGAACATCCCCGTCCGCACGGACGAGGGCCGGGCGATCCGTCGCGGCTTCGTCGTCGGCGAGGGCTTCGAGACGCTGATGACGGCGGACTACAGCCAGATCGAACTGCGGGTGATGGCCCATCTCTCCGAGGACGCGGGCCTGATCGAGGCGTTCACCTCCGGCGAGGACCTGCACACCACGGTCGCCTCGCAGGTCTTCGGCGTCGAGAAGACGGCGGTCGACCCGGAGATGCGGCGCAAGATCAAGGCCATGAGCTACGGCCTGGCGTACGGGCTCTCCGCGTTCGGCCTCTCCCAGCAGCTGAACATCGAGGCGGGCGAGGCCCGGGTGCTGATGGACACCTACTTCGAGCGGTTCGGCGGAGTCCGGGACTATCTGCGCCGCGTCGTGGAGGAGGCCAGGGCCACCGGGTACACGGAGACGATCTTCGGCCGCCGCCGCTACCTCCCGGACTTGAACAGCGACAACCGCCAGCGCCGCGAGACCGCCGAGCGGATGGCGCTCAACGCCCCGATCCAGGGCACCGCCGCCGACATCGTCAAGGTCGCCATGCTCCACGTCGACCGGGCGCTGGCCGAGGCGGGGCTGAAGTCCCGGATGCTGCTCCAGGTGCACGACGAAATCGTGCTGGAGATCGCCGAGGGCGAGCGGGAGCGGGTCGAGGGCATCCTGCGCCATGAGATGTCCGCGGCGGTGCGGCTGCGCGCCCCGCTGGACGTGTCGGTCGGCGTCGGCGGCGACTGGGAGTCAGCGGCCCACTGACCGCTTCGAGCCGGGGCCCGGTTCTTCGGACAGGTCCCGGCCGGTCCCGGCCGTGTCCCGGCGTACGGAGGCCGGGCGTACCGCCGCCGCGTACAGCAGGAGCCCGGCCGCGAGGCCCGCTCCGGCGCCGAAGCAGGCGGTCGGGATGATGTCCAGCGGTGTGTCGATGTGCCCGTGGTACGCGTACCAGCGGGCGCACCGGTGGGCGGTGCCCAGCACGGCGCAGAGCCCGATCGAGGCGAGCGCCCAGCCCCGGACCCGCGCGGTCAGGACCGGTACGGAAGCGGGTACCGGCCGGGCCCCGGTCCGCCGCAGCCCCGACACCGTGAACCACGCGAGCAGCAGCAGGGCCGGGGCGGACGTGCCGTACTGGACGAGCGTGAAGACGGGGTACCCGGCGACGCTGCCGTCGAGCCCCGGCACCAGCCGTACACCCCACCGGTCGTGGTGGGTGAAGGCGTCCCAGACGACGTGGGTGGCGGACCCGGTCACCGCCGACACCGCGAACCACGCGGCGTCCCTGGGGCGAAGTCCCCGCCGCCCGGGGCCGGTCGCGGGTCCGCCGCCCCGCAGCCAGGCGTGTACGCGCCCCCGCCACCGCTCCGGCAGCAGCGCCACCAGCGGGTCGCGCAGCAGCAGCCACAGTCCGAGCGCCAGCGCGGTGATCAGGACGTCCACGGTGACGACGCCCCACACCGCGTGGGTGACCTCCCCGAACTCCATGGCGCCCGGGATCACCGAGTCCGCGAAGTACGTCAGGTCGGGGGCGAACGACCCGGCGACCAGGGCCGAGGCGAGGAGCGGACCGCGGCCGGAGCCGTCGCGGCGTATCCCCGGGAGCACGGCGGCGGCATGGCTCAGCGTGAAGGGCATGCGGGCAGTATGCGTGACCCGGAGGGGCAGTTACGGGGTGGCCCGTCGGGCAGGAAGGTCCGTCACGGGAATGTCCTCACGTGGACGACTTGTGTTCAGGAAGGTGAGAAGGCGGTAAGAACCGTCCCGCCCGCTGTGTGCGAGCCGGAGGAGTTGCCGTAGGGTCGCCTGAGTCCAGGCGCAGGGGAGCGCCGACAGCGACAAGGGGGAGGGCCCACACGTCATGGCAGCACAATTCGGTCGCCGGTTCTACAGGGGAGCGGCCACCACCGCCGTGGCCGCTGTGGCCGTGGCGGCGCTTTCCGCCTCGCAGGCCCCCGGGGCCCCGTCCCCGCTGATCGCGGGGGACGGCGACCACCCCACCGCGGGCTCCTCCACCCCCGCCGGCCAGGGCGGCGGCGTCTCCGGCGACTCGCCGTACTACACGGACCTGCCGCCGCTGAACACCCCCGACAAGCCCGGAAGTTCGGCCAACCTGCCGGTGACCGGCAGCGCGGAGTCCGGCATACCCGCCTCCGTCCTCGCGGCGTACAAGAAGGCCCAGGACACCGTCGCCGGCACGGACGCTGCCTGCCGGCTGCCGTGGCAGCTGCTCGCCGCGATCGGCAAGGTCGAGTCCGGGCAGGCCCGTGGCGGCCGGGTCGACGCGCAGGGCACCACGCTCTCCCCGATCCTCGGCCCCGCCCTCGACGGCAACGGCTTCGCCCTGATCAAGGACACCGACAACGGCGCCTACGACGGGGACCGGACGCACGACCGGGCGGTCGGTCCGATGCAGTTCATCCCGTCCACGTGGGCGACCTGGGGCCAGGACGGCAACGGCGACGGCCGCAAGGACCCCAACAACGTCTACGACGCAGCGCTCGCGGCCGGACGCTACCTCTGCGCCGGTGACCGCGACCTTTCGACCGCCACCGACCTGGACCGGGCGGTCCTGAGCTACAACCACTCCGACGTGTACCTGCGTACGGTCCGCTCCTGGTTCACGTACTACAACCGCGGTACGCACGAGGTCCCCGACGGCACCGGTGTCCTGCCGACCGGCCCGACCAGCCGGAACCCGGGCCCCAGCCGGCCGGGCGGCGGCCCGTCGAGCACACCGTCCCCGACGCCCTCGCCGTCCACGTCCGAGACCCCGGGGCCGGGTGCTTCCCCGAAGCCCCCGAAGCCCTCGAAGCCGTCCGAGCCGTCCGCCGAGCCCGCGGACCCGGCCGGGACCACCAAGCCGCCGGCGCCGTCGCACACGCCGAAGCCGGAGACCAGCCCGACGCACGTCGCGGCCTCGCTGGAGAAGGTGTCCGGCATCGGGGACACCGCCATCGCCGGCGAGACCTTCAAGGGGCACGCGGCGGTGCGGGCGCGCAGCCTCCTCGGCGGCCCGGTCCCCAACCAGGTCGTGGCCTTCAGCATCACCGGTAACACCGGTGTCACGTTCGAAGGCGGCCTCAGGACCGTCGAGGTCCAGACCGGAGCCGACGGCATCGCGACCGCCCCAGCCGTGCGCGCGGGCGAGCAGACCGGCGAGTTCCAGCTGAATGCGAGTGCCCGCGGCGTCACGTCGGTCTGGACCTACTTCCGCGGTACGGTCACCTCGCACCTGCCCGACGCCCTTGTGCTGACCGGCACCCCGAAGCTGACCGCCGTCGCCGGTGAGGCTTTCGAAGGCATCACGGTCGCCGCCACCTACAAGGGCAAGCCCGTGGGCGAGCTCATGGCCTATCCCTCCATCGTCACCGACGGCCGCGACCCGGACGCGCCCGGCCAGGGCCCGTTCTGGACGAGCGGCTCCGGCGACGAGGACGACGTCACCCGCAGCCTCGACGAGCAGTACACGGATGCCAAGGGCGTCTACAAGGTGCCGACGTTCTACGCCGACGGCCCGGCCGGTACGTACACGCTGCGCATCACCGTCGGCTCCGCCGCGATCGACATCGAGTTGACCGTCGTGGCGCCCCCGGTCCGCGCCGGCTCCTGACGCGATGCGCCGGACAGCCCCTCCGCCGCTCGCCGGCCGAGGGGCTGTCCCGTGTCTCACTCCCGCTTCGGCCGCGCCTTCGTGAACCGGGTCGCCTCCACCGTCGTCGGGTCCTCCGGCCACGGGTGCTTCGGGTAGCGGCCGCGCAGCTCCGCCCGGACCGCCTTGTAGCCGTCGCGCCAGAACGACGCCAGGTCCGCCGTCACCGCCGCCGGCCGCCCGGCGGGGGACAGCAGGTGCACCAGGACCGGCACGCCCGCCACCCGTGGGGTCTCCTGGAGGCCGAACAGCTCCTGGAGCTTCACCGCGAGCACCGGCTGGTCCCCGCCGTACTCCACCCGGATCCGCGAACCGCTCGGCACCTCGATCCGCTCCGGTGCCAGCTCGTCCAGGCGGACCGCCTCGCCCGTCGCCCACGGCAGCAGCCGGCGGAGCGCCTGCCCCGCGTCGAGCACGGCCAGGTCGGAGCGCCGCCGCGCCCGGGACAGCTCGGGCTCCAGCCAGGCCCCGGGGTCCGCGAGCAGCGCCCCGTCCGACACGTCCGGCCACGGTTCACCCAGCACCCGGTGGAGGAAGGCGAGCCGCTCCCGCAGCTGCCCCGCGTCCCGGCTCCACCGCAGCAGCTCCGGGCCCTCCTGCCGCAGACCTTCCACCAGGGCGTCCCGGACCAGCGCGGGATCGGGCCGCTTCAGCGGGCGCGCGGCCAGCTCGACCGCGCCCAGCCGCTCCACCCGGCGGGCCACCACGTCCCGGCCGTCCCAGCGGACCTCCTCGCCCGCGAACCGCAGCGGGCCGGCCGCCAGGAGTGCGGTGTCCTCGTCGATGACGGCCGCCAGGCGCACCCGGGCGGACGCCGCGTGCGCGGGCCGGTCCGCCACCGCCACGGCCAGCCAGGGCGCCCCGCGCAGCCCGGAGCCCTCGCCGGGTTCCGCGCCCGTGCCCGACGCCATCAGGAACGCGCCGCCGCCCCGCGCCCGCGCCACCCGCTCCGGGAAGGCGAGGGCGGCCACCAGCCCCACCGCCGCGTCGTCCGCTACGGACCGGCCGCCGTCGGCCTTGAGCGCGGACGACAGGCGCCGCACCTCCTGGCGCCAGCGCCCCGCGTACGCGTCCTGGCCCCGGCGCGCGGTGCGCAGCGCGGCCGCCAGATCGTCCCCGTACGAGCGGGGCGGTTCCTCGCTCAGCAGCGCCACCACCTCGGCGGCCCGGCGCCCGCCCACTTCGGCCGCCCCGTCCAGCAGCGCCCGGGCCAGCCGGGGGTGCAGGCCGAGCCGGGACATCCGCACCCCCCGCTCGGTGACCCGGCCGTCCGGGCCCACCGCGCCGACCGCGCCGAGCACCTGGCGCGCGGCGGCCATCGCCCCGTCCGGCGGCGCGTCGAGCAGGGCCAGCCCCGAGGCGTCCGGGTCGCCCCAGCAGGCCGCCTGGAGGGCGAACGCCGTCAGGTCCGCCACCCGGATCTCCGGCGACGGGAAGCGGGCGAGCCGGCCGTCCTCCGCCTGGTCCCAGCAGCGGTAGACCGTTCCCGGTGCCTCGCGTCCGGCCCGGCCCGCGCGCTGCCGGCCCGCCGCCTGCGAGGCCCGTACGGTCGTCAGCGCGCTCAGCCCCCGGGCGTGATCGGTGCGCGGCTCACGGGCCAGCCCGGAGTCGACGACCGTCCGGACCCCGGGGACCGTCAGCGAGGACTCGGCCACCGAGGTCGCCAGGACCACCCGACGCCCCTCGGCCGAACCGGCCAGCACCGCGTCCTGCACCGCCGCCGGGGCCCGCCCGTGGACCTGGAGCACTTCGGCCCCGACGCCCGCCAGCTGTCCGGCGACCCGGCCGATCTCGCCGACGCCGGGCAGGAAGCACAGCACGTCGCCGTCCCGCTCGGCGAGCGCCCGCCGCACCACGGAGGCGACATGGGCCAGCAGCGCCGGATCGACCCTCATCCCGTGCGGCGGGCGGACCGGGGCCGGCGGCGGGGCCCACACCACCTCCACCGGATGCGACACGCCCCGCGCCTCGATGACCGGGGCGTCCCCGAGCAGCCGCGCCCAGCCCTCCGCGTCCGTCGTCGCGGACGCCGCCACCAGCCGCAGATCCGGGCGGAGCGCCGCGCGCACGTCCAGCAGGAACGCGGCCACCGTGTCCGCGTCCAGGTGGCGCTCGTGGCACTCGTCGATGATCACCGCGTCCACCCCGGCCAGCTCCTGGTCGCGCTGCAACCGCTGGAGCAGCACGCCGGTCGTGACGACCTCCACCACGGTGTCCGGGCCCGCCACCCGCTCGCCGCGCACGGTGAACCCGACGCGTTCCCCGGTCTTCTCACCCAGCAGCCACGCCATGCGCCGGGCCGCGGCGCGGGCGGCGATCCGGCGCGGCTCGGCGACGACGACCCGGCGCACCGGGCCCTCGCCGGTCAGCCCGGCCAGGGCGAGCGGGACGAGGGTGGTCTTGCCGGTGCCGGGGGGTGCGCACAGCACCGCGGTCCCGCGGTCGTCCAGCGCCCGCCGGAGGGCGGGGACGGCGGTGCGGACGGGCAGCCGGTCGAGGGCGTCGGTGCGGATCACGCCTCCAGTCTCGTACGGCGTGCCCCCGGGGCCCGCACCGGCCGGTGGCTAGTCCCGTACGCAGACGAAGATCGCGGTTCCCGGGATCAGGTTGCCGCGCAGCGGGGACCAGCCGCCCCACTCCTGGTCGTTCCAGGCGGGCCACTCGGGCTCGACCAGGTCCACCAGCCGGAAACCGCCCGCGACCACGTCCCGGATCCGGTCGCCCAGGGTGCGGTGGTGCTCGACGTAGACGGCGTCGCCGTGCTCGTCCTGCTCGACGTAGGGGGTGCGGTCGAAGTAGGAGGCGGCCACCGACAGCCCCTCGGGCCCGGGCTCGTCGGGGAAGGCCCAGCGGACGGGGTGGGTCACGGAGAAGACCCAGCGGCCGCCGGGGCGCAGCACCCGGTGCACCTCGCGGAAGACCTCGACCGGGTCGGCGACGAACGGCACCGCGCCGTAGGCGGAGCAGGCCAGGTCGAAGGAGGCGTCGCGGAAGGGCAGCCGGCCGGCGTCCGCCTCGACCAGCGGGACGTCGTCGCCGATGCGCAGGGCGTGCTGGAGCTGGCGGTGGGAGAGGTCCAGGGCGACGGGGCGGGCGCCCTGCGCGGCGAGCCAGCGGGAGCACTGTGCCGCGCCGGCGCCGATCTCCAGGACGTCGAGCCCCTTCAGCGCGTCGGCGGGGCCCAGGAGACCGGCCGTCGCCTCGTCCAGGCCCTCGGGGCCCCAGACGAAGCGGTCGTCGCCGAGGAAGGCGCCGTGGTCGCTCTGGTACTCGTCGGCGTTGCGGTCCCACCAGCCCCGGCTGGCCCGGCTGCTCTCGGCGGTCCCGGCGCCGCGGCGGGTCGCCTCGGGTTCGGCGGCGTACATCTCTTGGCTCATCGTGTCCGTCGTTGTAGTTTGCCTTCACCCCGCCGTACGCGGTACGTACCAAGGGGGCCTGCGCAGCGCTGGACGGGTGTGTCCGGATGTTGTCGGACACGATCTGGCCTCGGTGAACCCGAGTTGTGCCGGATATCGGGCTTTCCGCCCGCGGTGTCCGCCTTCGCGCATTGACCGTGCCCTGCTGCCCCCGTATGCTACAAGTTGCGCTGCGAGCCTGCGCTCCTCAGACCTAGCAGGCCGCGCTCGCATCTGTTGCTAGTCCCCTCGGTTCACGAGGCGCCTTCCGGTCACGGAATTGGCGCTTCCCGGGCTGTCCGGCTTAGGCAGAGGCGATACGGGCTTTCGGCGTAGCAGTACCTACGACTCACTGTCCGTACCGGAGCCCTTTCCCACATGACGAGCAGCACCGAGACCACCGCCACCACTCCGCAGGTTGCGGTCAACGACATCGGCGACGCGGACGCGTTCCTCGCGGCGATCGACGAGACGATCAAGTACTTCAACGACGGCGACATCGTTGACGGTGTCATCGTCAAGGTTGACCGGGACGAGGTTCTCCTCGACATCGGTTACAAGACCGAAGGTGTCATCCCGAGCCGCGAGCTCTCGATCAAGCACGACGTCGACCCGAACGAGGTCGTCAAGGTCGGTGACGAGATCGAGGCCCTGGTTCTCCAGAAGGAGGACAAGGAAGGCCGCCTGATCCTCTCGAAGAAGCGCGCTCAGTACGAGCGTGCCTGGGGCACCATCGAGAAGATCAAGGAAGAGGACGGCATCGTCACCGGTACCGTCATCGAGGTCGTCAAGGGTGGTCTCATCCTCGACATCGGCCTCCGTGGCTTCCTTCCGGCGTCGCTCGTCGAGATGCGTCGTGTCCGCGACCTCCAGCCGTACGTGGGCAAGGAGCTCGAGGCCAAGATCATCGAGCTGGACAAGAACCGCAACAACGTGGTCCTGTCCCGCCGTGCCTGGCTCGAGCAGACCCAGTCCGAGGTCCGCCAGACGTTCCTCACGACCCTCCAGAAGGGTCAGGTCCGCTCCGGCGTCGTCTCCTCGATCGTCAACTTCGGTGCCTTCGTGGACCTGGGTGGCGTCGACGGTCTGGTGCACGTCTCCGAGCTGTCCTGGAAGCACATCGACCACCCCTCCGAGGTTGTCGAGGTCGGCCAGGAGGTCACCGTCGAGGTCCTCGACGTCGACATGGACCGCGAGCGCGTCTCGCTGTCGCTCAAGGCGACGCAGGAAGACCCGTGGCAGCAGTTCGCCCGTACCCACCAGATCGGGCAGGTCGTCCCCGGTAAGGTCACCAAGCTCGTTCCGTTCGGTGCGTTCGTCCGCGTGGACGAGGGCATCGAGGGCCTGGTCCACATCTCCGAGCTGGCCGAGCGCCACGTGGAGATCCCGGAGCAGGTCGTCCAGGTCAACGACGAGATCTTCGTCAAGGTCATCGACATCGACCTCGAGCGCCGCCGCATCAGCCTCTCGCTGAAGCAGGCCAACGAGGCGTTCGGTGGCGACCCGGCCTCGGTCGAGTTCGACCCGACCCTGTACGGCATGGCCGCGTCCTACGACGACCAGGGCAACTACATCTACCCCGAGGGCTTCGACCCCGAGACCAACGACTGGCTCGAGGGCTTCGAGGCTCAGCGCGAGGTCTGGGAGACCCAGTACGCCGAGGCGCAGCAGCGCTTCGAGCAGCACCAGGCCCAGGTCATCAAGTCCCGCGAGGCCGACGAGGCCGCTGCCGCCGAGGGCGCTGCCGCCCCCGCCGGCAACGCCCCGGCCGCCTCGGGCGGCGGCGGCGGCTCCTACTCCTCGGAGTCCTCGGACAACTCCGGCGCCCTGGCGTCGGACGAGGCCCTGGCCGCGCTCCGCGAGAAGCTGGCGGGCGGCCAGAGCTGACGCTCTGTCCCTCCGGCCGGTCATCGGCTGCGGTAGGTAAGTGACCGTGAGGCCCGCTCCCTTCGGGGGGCGGGCCTCACGTGTTTCCGGCGTGAAAGAGCGTGTACGGGGAATGACCGGGACACCCGTGGCGTTCTTCCCCAGGAACACAAGGAGGAGCGGTAACCGTGCCTGATCCGCAGAGTTTGTACGAATGGGAGCCGAAGGGCCTGGCTGTGGTAGACATGGCGCTCGCCCAGGAGTCGGCCGGTCTGGTCATGCTCTACCACTTCGAGGGCTACATCGACGCGGGTGAGACCGGCGAGCAGATCGTGGACGGCCTGCTCGAATCGCTGCCGCACCAGGTCGTGGCCCGCTTCGACCACGACCGCCTGATCGACTACCGCGCCCGGCGCCCGCTGCTGACGTTCAAACGCGACCGCTGGGCGGCGTACGAGACCCCCGCCCTGGAGGTCCGCGTCGTCCAGGACGCCACGGGCGCGCCGTTCCTGCTGCTGTCCGGGCCGGAGCCCGACGTGGAGTGGGAGAGGTTCTCCGCCGCCGTCGAGGAGGTCGTCGAGCGCCTGGGTGTCCGCCTCGCGGTCAACTTCCACGGCATCCCGATGGGCGTCCCGCACACCCGCCCCGTCGGCATCACCCCGCACGGCAACCGCACCGACCTCACGCCCGGCCACCGCAGCCCCTTCGACGAGGCGCAGGTCCCGGGCTCCGCCGAGGCCCTGGTCGAGTACCGGCTGATGGAGGCGGGCCACGACGTGCTCGGCGTGGCCGCCCATGTGCCGCACTACGTCGCCCGCTCCGCCTACCCCGACGCGGCGCTCACCGCGCTGGAGACGATCACGGCCGCGACCGGCCTGGTCCTGCCGTCCGTCGCGCACGCCCTGCGCACCGAGGCGCACCGCACCCAGACGGAGATCGACCGCCAGATCGGCCAAGGCGACGAGGAACTGGTCTCGCTGGTCGAGGGCCTTGAGCACCAGTACGACGCGGTCGCGGGCGCCGAGACCCGGGGCAACCTGGTCGCCGAACCGGCGGACCTGCCGTCGGCGGACGAGATCGGCCTCGAATTCGAGAAGTTCCTCGCCGAGCGCGAGGGCGACGTCTGAACCGTTCGTCCTGTGCCCGCCGCCCCGCCGCCCCGCGCACCGCGTGACGGCGGCGGGCACTAGGCTGCCGGGATGCTGAAAGTGGGCCTGACCGGTGGCATCGGAGCCGGCAAGAGCGAAGTGTCCCGGCTGCTCGTCGGCCACGGTGCCGTCCTCATCGACTCGGACCGCATCGCCCGCGAGGTGGTCGAGCCCGGAACCCCCGGACTCGCCGCCGTGGTCGAGGAGTTCGGCCCCGGCATCCTGACCCCGGACGGCACCCTGGACCGGCCCGCGCTCGGCGCGATCGTCTTCGCCGACCCGGACCGCCTCGCCGCGCTCAACGCGATCGTCCACCCCCTCGTCCGCGACCGCTCCGCCGCACTGGAGAAGGAGGCGGGACCCGACTCCGTGGTCGTCCACGACGTCCCCCTCCTCACCGAGAACGGCCTCGCCCCCCTCTACGACCTGGTCGTCGTGGTCGACGCCACCCCGGAGACCCAGCTCGACCGGCTCGTCCGGCTGCGCGGCATGACCGAGGAGGACGCCCGCGCCCGCATGGCCGCCCAGGCCACCCGCGAGCAGCGGCGCGCCGTCGCCGACCTGGTCGTCGACAACGACGGACCGGTCGAGGAACTGGTGGCCCGGGTCCGCGAGGTCTGGGCGGAGCTGACCCGGCGTGCGGCGGAGAAGGGCTGAGCCCGTCGCCGTACGGCCTCACGCCTGGTGAGCCCGTCGCCGTACGGCCTCACCGGGCGAGCCGGCAGCCGTACCGGAATACCCGCGGCCGCGCCCGTGTTCACCCCGGGACGGACCAGGGAAGGATGCCACCGTGCCCGAGAGGAACCCGGAAACCGACGTCATCGACTTCCGTGCGGCCGAGCAACTGCTCGCCGCGCGTGACCCCCGGGGCGCCGTGCGGCTGCTCGACTCGGTGATCGCCGCCCACCCCGAGAACACCGCCGCCCGGCTGCTGCGCGCCCGCGCCTTCTTCGCCGCGGCGCAGTTGCGCCCCGCCGAGCTGGAATTCGAGCTGGTGCTGGAGCGCGAGCCGGACAACGCCTTCGCGCACTTCGCCCTCGCCCGCACCTTCGAGCGCTCCGGCCACCCCGAGCGCGCCACCCGCCACTTCCGGCTGGCCGCCGCGCTCGACCCGAAGCCGGAGTACCTGCGCGCGGCCCGCTTCGACAGCTAGGGCGTGCCCGGCGGCGGGCCTTTGCCGCCGCGTGGGCCGTGGTCGGGTTCGTACGGGGGGACGGAGCGGCCCGGCTGGTAGTGCGGGCCCTGGCGCAGCCGGTGGACGACCACGCACAGGTCGACCAGGACCAGCACGAGCAGCACCCCGCAGACCGCCGCCCAGCCGGTGCGGCCGTTCACGGCGAAGGCCGTCACCCCGAAGACGGCCCAGGCCAGGCCCCACAGACTCAGCCAGAGCCGCATCCGCAGCGGACTGCGGGCGGTCGTCGGTTCATTGCCGGTACGCATGGCATCGCCTCCCTACCAGCATGGACCCACGGCCGGGCAGATGCGGCACGACAGCGGGACGAGGCCGCAGGACCGCTGTCCGGGCTGCTGATCCCCGGCCGCGGGCCGCATGGTCAGCCGGTCAGCAGCTTCGCCCGCAGCGCCGCCACGGTCGCCGCGTCGAGCTTCAGCCCCTCCCGTACGTACGTGTCGAAGTCGCCGTAGATCTGGTCCACCTCGGCGTACGCGGCGCGCAGCCAGCTCAGCTCCACGGCCTCCGGGTCGCCGGTGTACTGGTTGCTGGCCAGGAAGTCCGCCTCGACGGTGGCCCGGGGGACGCCCAGCAGGGTGAGCAGGACGGCGGTGCCCCAGCCGGTGCGGTCCTTGCCGGCGCTGCAGTGGAAGACCGTGGCGCCGGAGGTGTTCGTGGCGACGGCCGTGACGAGGTCGTGGAAGGCGTAGTCCGCGCCCACGAAGTTGACCATGAACGGGTAGCCGATGGACTGGCCGAGGTCCGACGAGCCGGAGAAGAGCCCGGCGGCGACGGCCTCCGCCAGGGTCATCAGGGCCGAGTCGTGGAAGCGGATGCCGTGGGCGAGCGAGACGACGTCCGCGACCTGGTAGCGCACCCCGGCGGGCAGCCGGTCCGGGTCGTCGTGCCGCTCCTGGACGTTGCGCAGGTCCACGTCGAGCGTGAGCTTCTGGGAGACCAGCCGCTGCTGCTCGGCGTCGGCGAGCTTGCTCAGCTTGTTGGAGCGGTAGACCAGGCCGGGGCGCACCCAGTGTCCGTCCGTGGTGCGGTAGCCGCCGATGTCCCGGAAGTTGCGGGCGGAGGCCAGGCCGAGGGAGCGGTCGGCGACGACGAGCGGGCTGCCGCTGTCCGGGACCAGCCGGAAGTACCAGCGCCCGGCCTCCGGGAGCGTGCCCGGCGCGACGGTCAGCGAGCCGGTGCCGGGGGCCGTGCCGAGCGCGGTGCCGCTGGTGGCGTCGGGCGAGGTGACGGCGGTGACGGTCACCGAACCGGCGGGCGAGGCCCAGGAGAGGGTGTGGCCGCCGTCGGCGGCGCGGGTGGCGGTGGCGGCCGTGAACGGCACGGCGGACTGCGCGACGGCCGCCGAAGCGGTGGCGGGCGGCGCGGCGAGGGCGGCCGGGGCCATGACCGTACCGGTGAGGAGGGCGGTCGCGAGGACGGTGCCGGCTATGCGGTGTGTACGCATGGTGCTCCTTGTCGTGACCCTGCGGGGCAGGGGAGGCGTCAGGAGGTCGGGGTGGCGGTGCACGGGGTGGTGCCGCAGACATTGATGACCCGGCCGGTTGTCAGGAAGGTGGCCTTCTGCTGACGTGCGGCGGGCGAGTTGCGGGGGTCTTCGTGCGGGTCGTGCCCGTACGCGGGCCCTTGGGGCGGGGTGTTGGTGACCGGCGGTGCGGGCGTACCGCTGTCCCAGACGGTCATCGCGGAGCCCCGGTACGGCAGTCGGCGCGGGGAGACGGTCCGGATGCCCCAGTACGGGACCGCGTCCGGGCTGCGGCCGGGGGCGAGCGCCGGGGTGAGCAGCCGGGCGCCGATGGTGCGCGCCTCCACGTCGGCCGCCGCGTTCGCGACCTGGTGGTCGCCGTACGCGATGTGCATCAGGACCTGGTGGCGGTCGGTGAGGTGGTTGGCGTACGCGTTGGCCTCGCCCCGGTCCCAGACCAGCTGGAAGAGCTGGAGGACCAGTTGCTGGTGCAGCTTGTCCGGGTAGGCGGCGTCCAGGACCTGCTGGAACGGGGCGAAGTCGGCGCTGCGGTCGAGGAGCAGCCCGTAGTTCATCCCGGTGACGCCGAGCACCCCGCGCCGGATGTCGGGCGAGGCGGCGACGAGTGCGCCGCCGAGGATGCCGCCCTGGCTGTTCCCGTCGTACGCGAGGCCGTGCCGGGTGTCGATGAGCGGGCGCCCGTCGGCGGTGCGGAACGCCGGATCGGTGGTCAGGCCCTCGGCGTGGATCAGGGCGCGGCCGAGGAACAGGGCGTTCAGCATGCCCTGTTCGCTGCGCTCGGGGACGGCCGGGAAGAGGCCCGGGTCGGCGAGCGCGGCCATGACCACGGGGATGTCCGCCTTGGCCATGCCGATCCAGTCCGTCGCGCAGAACGTGAAGTCGTGCTCGGCGGCCATGTCCTTGACGTTGCCCGCGCCGACCTCGTTGCGTGAGCCGAGCAGCCCGTGTCCGTACAGCGAGGGGTGCGACGGCCCGCGGAAGGCGGCGCGCGGGATCTCGCAGCGGAACGCGGCGGTCACGGTGCTGCCCGGAAGCGCGCGCGGGGTGCCGTTCCGGTCGCGGTTCAGCACGGCACCGGGCGGCCCGCCGGGCGCGTCCAGATAGCCGGGCACGGTGATCTCGCCGGTGACCTCGCGGGCGATCCGGGCGTCCTGCTCCCGGGTGAGGTCGGTGACCCCGGTGACCTCGAAGGCGGGTGCCCGGTCGCCGAGCCGGCGGAACGCGTCGTCGCGGATGGTGAACAGGTCGCCGGTGAGGCTGCGCGTCGAGGCGATCGTGAAGTCCCAGGCCAGGTTGAGCCCCCGGGGCGGGACGCCCGCCCGGCGCAGCGCGGACAGCGCGGGCCGCAGCCGGTCCTGGCGGGCGCGCAGCGGATCGTGCGCGGGCAGCCGTTTCCCGGCCACGGCGGCGAAGGGGGCGGCGGCCGGAATCGTACGGCCCGACCCGTCCTTGAGGTGGCGCAGCGCCACGGCGTAATGGTGGCCGTCCAGGAAGTTGCGGGCCGGGTGGATCAGCAGGGCGCGGCGCGCGGGGTCGGTGGCGTTACTGTCCGGCTCCGCCCAGTAGGGCCACCGCTCACCGGTCGTGGTGTCCAGCAGGACGACCGGCGCGTCCCGGTCCAGGGACCGGCCGATGTCGGTCAGCGGGGCCGCGCCGGTCCTGACCGGGTCGAGCCCCGGCACCTGGGCGATCAGCGTGGAGCCGGGGGAGAAGCCGTCGGACCGGTTCCAGGCGGCCGGGTCGACGGCCTGCCCGGTCGCGGGCCGGGGGAGGGCCGAGGGGTCGAAGGCCACCCGGCGGCCCGTGTCGGTGCGCGGGTCCGGCCGGGTGTACCAGTCGTTGGGGAAGGGCAGCAGGCACTCGGCGGGTGCCAGCGGGTCGCAGCCCCGCGCCGGGGAGCGGTCCGCCGGGGCCGCGTGGGCGGGCGGGGCGAGGAGCGCGGCGGCGCCGAGCGCCGCGGCGAGCAGTCCGGCGAGTGTCCGCTGCCGCACGGTTCAGCTCCCCTGGAGGTGGGCGCCGATGATGCGCGCGTAGGCGGCCTCGCCCCGCTGGTTCGGGTGCAGCGGGGCGGCCGAAGCGGTCGGCACGTACCCCTCGACCCACTTGTCGGAGGGGGCCTGGCAGGCGTCGTGGCCCTTGCTGGGGGTGGCGACGTCGATGTACTCGGCGCCGTGCGCGGCGCTCTGCTCGGCGATCACCGCGTTCATCCGGTTCACGCTGCCCTGGAGGAAGTCGGCGTCGACCGGCAGCACGGGCTGCAGCGGCCAGCAGCCGCCCGGCTTGATGTAGAGCCCGTAGCCCGTCACGAGGACTCTCGCGTGCGGCGACCGCTGGTGGATTCCGTCGAGTACGGCTCCGAGGCGCGGCGCGAAGGCGTCGATCCGCTGCGCGACCTGGTCGACCCCGCCCTCGGTCAGCTTGTCCCTGCACGGGGTGGCGGTCGGGTCGAGCTGCATGCAGTCCTGTGCGATGCCGACGAGACCGGCGTCGTTGCCGCCGATGGTGAGGGTCACCAGGTCGGTGTCGGCGCGCAGCGCGTCGAACTGGGGCGCCGCCGAGCCCATCGGCACGTCGAGCAGCGACAGGGACTGCTTCTCCGTCATGTGTTTGGACTGGGCCCCGCTGCACGTGACGTCGCGCAGCGAGGCGCCGATGCTCGCGGCCAGCTCGTGCGCGTAGTTGTGCGTGGAGCGGCCGCAGGCCAGCGGTCCCGTGATGCCCGGGATGAGCGGTCCCGAGGCCATCGAGTCGCCGAGGGCGACGTACTGCACGGGGTCGTCCGCGCTCGCCGCCCAGGCGCCGGACGCGGTGGTGCCGACGGCCAGGGAGGCCAGGGCGACGGCGGTGGCGGCTCCTCCGACAGTACGACAGAATGCCTTGTTTCGGGACGATTTCACGACGACCTCCGGTGCGCTATGAGTGGGGGCATGGCGGGTGTCGCCGGTCATCATGCAGACTCGAACGCCGTCGTTTAACTGGTGGGTAACGCAGACTTCGCCGGGGGCCTTTGTGACGCGTGACAATGAACGGGCTTGCGAACAGAGCCCGTTGGCCATTTCCGGGCGTCCGGTGGCGGTGCGGCTGCGGGCCCGTGTCCCCGCGTTGACCACCCGGGTGGTCGCCCGTCTTCTCAGTGACCTCCCGGTCTACGCGGAGCTGCCGCACGAGGAGATCGCGGGCGACATCGCCGACATCGTCCAGCACAACCTTCGGCTCTTCGCCGACGTGCTCGAACACCGCAGGGCCGCCACCGACGGCGAACTCGCCCAGCAGCGCGACTCGGCCGCCCAGCGCGCCGAGGAGGGCGTGCCGCTGGACGCCATCCTCACCGCCTACCAGGTGGGCGTCGCGATGTGCTGGGAGGAGACCGCGCAGGACGCCGGGCCCGGGGACCTGCCCGCCGTGCTGGAGATCATGGACCGCATCCTCGTCCTCCAGCAGCAGCTGACCTCCGCGGTGAGCGGCGCCTATCTGGAAGCCCGGCAGATCCTGGACAGCCAGGAGCACGGCGGCCGGCACGCCCTGATGGCGGCGCTGCTGACCGGTGAGGACCTGGACGGCTTCACCCGCCGCACCGGCCTGCGCCCGGCCGCCCGCTATCTGACCATGACGCTCGCGCTGGCCCCCCACCCGGACGAGACGGGGGCGGGCCCGGCGCAGGGCCCCGGGGCCGGTCCGGCGTCCGGTCCCGGCTCCGGGGCGGGCTCGGGCGTGGCCGCCCGGCGGAAGATCCGGCGCATCCGGACGGCCCTCGACCGGTTCGCCGGGACACCCGCGCTGACCGCCCTGGACGCGTCCGGCGGCACCGTGCTGCTGCCCGTCGCGGAGCCGCCGCCGTGGGAGGGGCCCGGCGGGCTGTGCGGCCTGATCGCCGAGGCGACCCGGGCGGCGGGCGTCCCCGTCACGGCCGCCGCCGAGACCGCGTCACCGGACGGGGTGCCGGCTGCGGTGGCCCGTAACGGCGAGATCGTGGACCTGGTGGCCCGCACCGGCCGGGCCCCCGGCCTCTACCGGCTCGCCGATGTGCTCCTGGAGTACCAGCTGAGCCGGCCCAGCGAGGCGCTGCGCGGACTCGCCGGGCTGCTGAGCCCGCTGGACGCCAAGCCGGAGCTGCTGCACACCCTGGAGACGTACCTCGGCCACGGCCTGGACCGCCGGGCCGCGGCGGCGGCGCTGCACGTCCACCCCAACACCGTCGACTACCGCATCCGGCGCATCGACCGTCTCACCGGTCTCTCCCCGGCCCGCCCCGCCGACCTCCAGCACCTGAGCGCGGCCCTGGTGGCGCGCCGCTCGGTCTGAGGGGCGGGAACGACTGCCCCCGTACGGTCGTTCGGCAGGCATGAGCGGACAACTGGTACGCGAGGGCTACGCGGGGACCGGTCCGGGCGCCATCACCCCGGACGGCTGCGCGGTCGAGCTGTACAGCAGGCTGGCCGTGGGCGACGAACCGGACGTGATCGCGGCGGCCGTCCCCGCCGGCGCGCACATCCTGGAACTGGGCTGCGGGGCGGGCCGGGTGACGCACCCGCTGGTCGAGCGGGGCTTCCGGCTGACCGCCGTGGACGAGTCGCCGCAGATGCTGGAGCGGGTGCGCGGCGCGCGGACGGTGTGCGGCCCGATCGAGTCGCTGGACCTCGGCGACGAGACGTTCGACGTCGTCATGCTCGCGTCGTTCCTCGTCCACGCGGGCGACCACCAGGTGCGCGACGGGCTGCTGCGGACCTGCCGCCGGTACGTACGCGACGGAGGGGTGGTGCTCCTCCAGCGCGAGGGGGCGGACTGTCACGACGCGCTCCCGCGCGAGCGCGTCCACCCGGCCGGCTACACGGTGCGCATCGTCTCCTCGGAGCCGGTCGGCGACGGGGTGCGCTCGGTGCGCGCGGAGTACGAGTTCGCC
Organism: Streptomyces sp. SAS_281; assembly: GCF_052542855.1. Lineage (NCBI taxonomy): Bacteria > Bacillati > Actinomycetota > Actinomycetes > Kitasatosporales > Streptomycetaceae > Streptomyces > Streptomyces sp. SAS_281. Next base: position 29,477 of record NZ_JBMNDO010000016.1, on the reverse strand, counting down.
GACGCCCGGTGGACGCAGACCTTCCGGTCCCGGCCGCTGACGAGGGAGGCGTTCGAGGGGCACCTCCGGGCCGCGGACCTGAGGGTGGACCGCTATCTCACGGACGACGGCGTCTGGGTGCGGGCCGTGCCCGTGCAGCGGCCGCCCGGCGGTCAGTGAATGGTGCTGAAGCTGCGCCAGGGAAGCGCGTTCGGCGAGTTGACGTCCGAGAAGGTGGTCGCGACGTACGTCGTTCCCTTGCCGGTGCAGTCGGGCGTCCGGTACAGCACGATGTCGATCAGGGTCTCGTTGGCCACCGCCTTCGCGCCGGCCGGGGCGAGCCGGTGGCAGCCCTTGACCGAGGGGCTGTTCACCTCGATCACGGCGTCCCGCTCGGTGGTGTAGATGACCGGGCCGACCGCGGTCCGGCCGAGGCCCGAACAGCCTGCGACGGTGAGGGTCAGGAGCACGGCCTGGGCGGCGATGCCGAGCCGGCGGCGTCGGCGGTCGATCACGGGCATGGGCGGATCCTCGTCTGTCTCGTCACCACGCACACCGCGGGTGTACGTGCCGGTGCCGCTCACCCTGCCCGCTTCCCCGGGCCCCGGCATCCGGGAAGCGGCCGGGCGGGGGAGTGCCGCACCACCGGGCGTACACGCAGGGGTTCGACCCCGAGCGAAACCAGGCATACCGTGGTAATAGCGCACGAAAGGTGCGGCGCCGATGGCCGGGCTCCTCCGGCCGGCAGGGGGCCGTCATGGTCCAGGCACTCGTGATCGCGGTGGTCGCGGCAGCGGCGGTGGGCGCCCTGTACCTGGCGGCGGCCGCCAGGGTCGTCAGGCAGTACGAACGGGGCGTGGTCCTCAGACTGGGCCGGCTCCGAGACGAGGTTCGCCCGCCGGGGTTCACGATGGTGCTGCCGGGCGTCGACCGGCTGCGCAAGGTCAACATGCAGATCGTGACCATGCCCGTGCCCGCCCAGGACGGGATCACCCGGGACAACGTCACGGTCCGGGTGGACGCCGTCATCTACTTCAAGGTGGTCGACCCGGCGAGCGCGGTCGTCGAGGTCGAGGACTACCGCTTCGCGGTCTCGCAGATGGCGCAGACGTCCCTGCGTTCCATCATCGGCAAGAGCGACTTGGACGACCTCCTCTCCGACCGGGAGAAGCTGAACCAGGGCCTGGAGCTGATGATCGACAGCCCCGCGGTCGGCTGGGGCGTCCAGATCGACCGGGTCGAGATCAAGGACGTCTCGCTGCCGGAGACCATGAAGCGCTCCATGGCCCGCCAGGCCGAGGCCGACCGTGAGCGGCGCGCCCGGGTCATCAACGCGGACGCGGAGCTCCAGGCGTCCAAGAAGCTGGCCGAGGCGGCGTCGCAGATGTCCGCCCAGCCGGCGGCGCTCCAGCTGCGACTGCTCCAGACCGTGGTGGCCGTGGCGGCCGAGAAGAACTCCACGCTGGTCCTGCCGTTCCCGGTCGAGCTGCTGAGGTTCCTGGAGCGGGCCCAGCAGGGGGCGCCCGCCCCCGAGGTCGCGCGGGCGCCGGACGCCGGCACGCAGGCGGGGCCGGCCGCGGCCCCCGGTGCGCCTGCCCCGGACGGCGCGCGGCCCGCGGACCCCGGTACGTCCGCCCCGGACGGCGCGCGGCCTGCGGCGCCCGGTGCGCCGACCCCGCGTCCGGGCGCCTCCTCGAAGCCGTACGCCCACCACTGACCTCTCCGCGCGGTCGCTCCCCGGCCGTCGTCCGACCCGTACGAGCTGCGGGAACGGCGGCGGCCGGGCCCTTGTCCGGGGCGTTGTCAGACCTCCCGCCTAGACTCGCCAACCAGAGGACGAGACCGTGCTGACCAGGCGCGGAACGCCAGGACGCGGCCGCCGGGCCGCGACGGACGGGAGGGAGGACCGATGGGCACCGCACCGCCGCCGCAGGACGCGGACAGCAGCCGTCTGCTGCGCTGCGCCGCCGTCTTCCTGCCCGGCACGCCGCCGCGCCGGGGCCGCGTCGCGTTCTGGGACCCGCTCGACGCCGCGCTCCCCGGGACGGCCGACGCCCGGAGCGAGGCGATCACGGTCGTCCGGCCGTACGGCGCCGAGGGCGAGGTCCGCCCGCAGGACGTGCCCGCGCTCCTGCTCACCGTCGGCGACGCCCTGCCCCTGCTCGCCCGCGCCCGCCACCTGCGCTCCGCCCACCCGGCGACCCGCGCCTGGGGCGCGGCCGCCCTGCACGCGCTGCACCTGGTGGCCGGTGGCCGCATGCTCCCCGGGCTGACCGCCGACGACCACGACGCCTGGCGGGCCGGCCCGCGCGACGCCGGGGACGTCGCCCACCTGCGCGCGGTGGCCGCCGCCCTGCCCTGGGAGGGACACGCCGTCCCGCTGCCCGACCGGAGTCCGCCCCGGCTGCCCGACCCCGAGGCGCTGATCGGCGCCTTCCTCGACGCCGTCGCCGACACACTGCCCCGGACGCCCGCCGCCGCGTTCGCCGTCGGCGCCCCCTTCGCGGCGGCCGAGCCCCAGCACCTGCCCGGCGCCCGGGAATGGGCCGTCGAGGTCGCCTCGGGCCTGGACGCCGGGGTCCGGATCTCGCTCCGCCTGGACCTCTCCGCGTACGAACTGTTCGACACGAGCGACACGACCGGTCCCGACGGGACGGCGGTTCCCCCCGAGCGGCACGCCGCCGCCGCGGTCACCCAGGTGCACAGCCTCGCCGACCCCACCTACGTGGTCGACGCCGCCGCCCTGTGGGCCGGTGAGGCGGGCGAGCCGTTCGGGCCCCGGGCGCGGGTGGACACCGCGCTCGCCCTGCGCCGGGCGGCCCGCGTCTGGGCCCCGCTCGAACGGCTCCTCGACCAGCCGGTCCCCGATGTGCTGGCCCTCGGCGAGGACGAGCTGTACGAGCTGCTGGGCGACGCCGGGAGCCGGCTCGCCGCCGCCGGGGTGAGCGTCCACTGGCCCAGGGAGCTGGCCCGCACCCTCACCGCCGCGGCCGTGGTCAGGCCCGCGCCCGGAACGGCCACGGACGGCACCGCCTTCTTCGACGCCGACCAGCTCTTCGCGTTCGACTGGCAGCTCTCGCTCGGCGACGAGCGACTGACCGAGGCCGAGATGGACGTGCTCGCCGAGGCCCATCGTCCCGTGGTGCGGCTCCGGGACCAGTGGGTCGTCGTGGACCCCGCACTCGTCCGCAAGGCCCGCAAGCGGGAGCTGGGCCTGCTCGACCCGGTGGACGCCCTGGCCGTCGCCCTGACCGGCAGCGCCGAGGTGGACGGCGAGCAGGTCGAGGCGGTCCCCGCCGGAGCGCTCGCGGAGCTGCGCAACCGCCTCCTGACCGACGAGACCGCACTCGCCCCGCCCCCCGGACTCCACGCCACGCTCCGGGACTACCAGCTGCGCGGCCTGGCCTGGCTGGACCGGATGACCTCGCTCGGCCTCGGCGGCTGCCTCGCCGACGACATGGGCCTCGGCAAGACGATCACCCTGATCGCCCTCCACCTCCACCGCGCCCACCCCGCGCCCACCCTGGTCGTCTGCCCCGCCTCCCTGCTGGGCAACTGGCACCGCGAGATCAACCGCTTCGCCCCCGGCGTCCCCGTGCGCCGGTTCCACGGCACCGGCCGCACCCTCGCCGGAGCGGACCGGGGCTTCGTCCTCACCACGTACGGCACGATGCGCTCCAGCGCCGCCGAGCTGGCCGCCCACGGCTGGGGACTGGTCGTCGCCGACGAGGCGCAGCACGTCAAGAACCCGCACTCCTCCACCGCGAAGGCCCTGCGCACCATCCCGTCCCCGGCGCGCGTCGCCCTCACCGGCACCCCCGTGGAGAACAACCTCTCCGAGCTGTGGGCGCTGCTCGACTGGACCACGCCGGGACTGCTCGGCCCGCTCAAGGCGTTCCGGGCCCGGCACGCCAGGATCGTGGAGAACACCGGCACGGCGGCCAGCCTCGGCAACGACGAGGCGGTCGAGCGGCTGTCCCGGCTGGTCCGGCCCTTCCTGCTGCGCCGCAAGAAGTCCGACCCCGGGATCGCCCCCGAGCTGCCGCCCAAGACGGAGACCGACCACCCCGTCTTCCTCACCCGCGAGCAGGCCACGCTGTACGAGGCCACGGTGCGCGAGACCATGGCGTCCATCGAGGCGTCCGAGGGCATCGCGCGGCGCGGCCTGATCATGAAGCTGCTGGCCTCGCTCAAGCAGATCTGCAACCACCCCGCGCAGTATCTGAAGGAGGACGCCGCCCGGCTCACCGGCCGCTCCGGGAAGCTCGCCCTCCTGGACGAACTGCTCGACACGATCCTGGCCGAGGACGGCTCGGTGCTCGTCTTCACCCAGTACGTGACGATGGCCCGGCTGCTGTCCGCCCACCTGACCGCCCGCGCGATCCCCTCCCAGCTCCTGCACGGCGGCACCCCGGTGCCCGAGCGGGAACGGATGGTGGACCGCTTCCAGTCCGGCGAGGTCCCGGTCTTCCTGCTCTCCCTCAAGGCGGCGGGCACGGGGCTCAACCTCACCCGGGCCGCCCATGTCATCCACTACGACCGCTGGTGGAACCCGGCGGTCGAGGAGCAGGCCACCGACCGGGCCTACCGCATCGGCCAGACCCAGCCCGTCCAGGTGCACCGGCTGATCGCCGAGGGCACGGTGGAGGACCGGATCGGCGAGATGCTGCTCGCCAAGCGGGCACTGGCCGACGCCGTCCTCGGCAGCGGCGAGAGCGCGCTCACCGAGCTGAGCGACCGCGACCTCGCCGACCTCGTCTCCCTCCGGAGGCCGTCATGAGCCCCGCCCGCCCCGGCGCCCCCCGCCCCACCACCGGGCCGCTCGCCGCCCGCGGGGACAACCGCCCCGGCGCCCGCTCCCGCCCCGGCCCCGACGACCTGCGGCGCACCTTCGAGGCCGTCCCGGCGCGCACGTCCGGGGAGGGCGAGCCGTTCGCGGAGAGCTGGTGGGGCCGGGCCTGGGTGGCGTCGCTCGAATCCCTGTCGATGGACGGCCCGCGCCTCGCCCGGGGCCGGGACTACGCGGACGGCGGCCACGTCGCCGCGATCACCGTGACACCGGGGCACGTCGTCGCCTACGTGCACGGCAGCCGGCCCCGCCCGTACCGGGCCGAGCTGCGGCTGCGCACCTTCACCGACCCGGACTGGGACACCCTGCTCGACGCGGTCGCCGCCCGCCCCGGGCACCTCGCCGCGCTCCTCGCCAAGGAGATGCCGCACTCCCTGGCCGAAACGGCGACCGGCGCCGGGATGACCCTGCTGCCCGCCCCGGGCGACCTCGACCCCGCCTGCACCTGCCCCGACCGGGGCAGGCCCTGCAAGCACGTCGCGGCCCTCAGCTACCAGACGGCCCTCCTGCTCGACACCGACCCGTTCGTCCTGCTCCTGCTGCGCGGCCGGGGCGAGCGCGCACTCCTGGAGGAGCTGGCCCGGCGCAACGCCGCGCACTCCGCCCGGGAGCGGCCCCCCGCCCCCGACACCCCGTCCGTCCCGGCCGAAGAGGCGCTGGCCGACCGCTTCCTGCCCCCGCTGCCCGCGCCCTTCCCCGTGGACCCGCACCCGGGCCGCCCGCCCGCCTACCCCGTCCTTCCCGGTGCCCGGGACCCGCTCGCCCTGGACCAGCTCGCCACCGACGCGGCGGCCCGCGCCCACGCCCTGCTCACCACCGGCCGCGACCCGCTCGCCGGGCTCACCACCTGGCAGGACGCCGTCCGTCTCGCCGCGGCCGGACCCACCGCCGGGCTCACCGCGACCACCCGCGCCCTCTACCGGGAGCTGGCCTCCGCCACCGGCCGCAACACCACGGACCTGGCCCGCGCCGTGGCCGCCTGGCGGCAGGGCGAGGCCGAGGGGCTTGCGGTCCTGGAGACCCCGTGGGACCCCCCGGCCGGCCCGTTCGACCGCGCCCGGCCCGCCCTCGCCGCCGCCGGCTTCCCCCGCTTCCAGCCCTGGCACAACCACCTCACGCATCCCGGCGGCGCCCTTCAGCTCCGCTTCGGCCGCGACGGCCGCTGGTACGGCTACGAGTCGGACCCGGGCCAGGACGAGTGGTGGCCGCGTGCTGCCCCTGACCACGACCCGGTCGGCGCGCTTTTGGAGCTGACGGGCGGCTGAGGAGCCCCGGAACCCCGCGGGCTCAGGTCCGCCCGGCGGGCAGCACCGCGTCGACCACGGAGGCGGCGAACCCGGGCGGGACGGCCTCGTTCCTGAGCACCGCCCGCACCCACACGGCCCCGGCGATCAGGTCGAGCAGCAGCTTCGGGTCGGTCCCCGGCGGCAGCTCCCCGCGTGCGGCGGCCCGGGCGAACACCGGCTGCTCGCGCGCGAACCGGTCCGCGAAGAAGTCCCGGGCCAGCGCGGCGAGCTCGTCGTCGGCCAGCCCCGACCCCGAGGCCAGAGCCCGCACGACCGCCCGGGTCCGTACGCCGGTGACCAGGACGGCCACCTGCTCGGTGAGGGCGATCAGGTCCCCGCGCAGCGAACCGGTGTCCGGGATGCCGATGTCCAGCACCCGGGCCCGGAGCAGCGCGGCGCGCAGCAGCGACGCCTTCGACGGCCACCAGCGGTAGATCGTCGTCTTGTTGACCCCGGCCTCGTGGGCGACGGCCTCGATGGTGAGCCCCGCGTACCCGCGTCGGGCGAGGAGCCGCAGCGTGGCGTCGAAGATGGCCTCGGCGGCGCGGGGGCCCTTCTCGGGGCGGGGGCGCGGGGGAGGGGCGGGCATGGCGGCTCCGGGAGATAGTGCAACGCAACGTTGCGTTGCACTATAGGCTGCGGCCGACCACCAGGACACGACACGCAGGGGGATGCCCATGAAGGACGACCGGAACTCCGGGGTCTCCGGAGCGGTGACCTGGGGGCTGCTGGCCTCCTGGGCGGCCAACGACCTGGAGGAGATCGCCACCATGGCGGGCTGGCTCCGGACCGCGCGGCCGAGGTTCAGGAAGCGGCTGCCCCGGGTGCCCGACCGGGTGTGGGACCGGGCGGCCCTCTCGCAGCGCGAGGTGAACACGGCCATCGGCCTGATGGGCGTGCTCATCGCGGCGGCCGCGGCCGACGGGGCGCGCACGGGCGGGCGCAGCCCCTTCTTCCGTACCGTCCTGACCGGATTCGGGCTGCACGGGGTGGTGCACCTCGCGCAGTCGGCGGCGTACGGCGGCTACACCCCGGGCGTGGCCACCTCGCCGACCGTCGTCATCCCGTACTCGCTCTGGGCGCTGCGCCGGCTGCGGGCTGCGGGCATCCCGGCCGGCGGCGCCCGTGGCACGGCGGCCGGGCTGGCGGTCCTCCCGGTCGCCGTGGCGGGCGCGCACGCGGTGGCCAGGGCGCTGGCCCGGCCCCGTACACCCGGCGCGTGACACGGCCGGGCGGGGCCGGACCGCCCCCGGCGCACGACTCGGCGGGACGGCCCGGCGCCGTGACCCGGCACGCGAACGGGCCGCGGCTCAGAAGTCGGCCGTCAGCCGTTCCTCCAGCCGGGCCACCGAGTCCTGGGCGTACGCCTTCTCGTAGGCGTTGCGGACGCGCTCGATCTGGCGGCCGCGCACCCGAGCCTCGGAGGCCGGGTAGAGCAGTGTCAGCTCGTAGCTGCGCTCGCGCTCGATGACGCCGTGGGAGTCCCGCCACTGCCCCCGGCCGTCCTGGATGGTCAGGCCGTTCGGGAAGCGCGGTGTGACCTCCTCGTCGATGAACGCGAGGAACTGCCGGTCGGTCACGTCCGGGCCGCCGTCCGGGCGTTCGGTGCCGAAGAGCAGCCGGGTCTCGATGTAGTCCTGGCCCCGTACGGCGTCCGCCACCGCCGGGCGCGGTTCCGGCGAGGCGCCGGAGCCGAGGGTGGCGTACGCGACGGGCGCGCCCGCCCCCAGGACGGCGAGGGCCGCCGTGGCGGCGACGAGCGCGGTCCGCCGGCGCGGGTGGCGGTTGTCGGAGGGGCCGGCCGGCTCACTCGCGGCGGTCGTGCGGGACGGGAGAGGCATGGGGGGCCCTTCGATCCGGTTACGGGAGAGGCGCAGACGCGCGGGCCTCACTGTCGCAAGCGGGCCCCCGCGGAGGGCGGCGGAAGCCGGGCGGCACCGGGAAACCACCCGATCGGGCGGGCGCGCACCGGCGCGCGAAAGGCGGCCGGACCGCCGGAAAACCTTTGGCCCAGGCCGTGTTGGCGCTGCTAGTTTCCTCGGCGTGGCGAAACTCAATCAGATCATCGCAGTGGAGAAGGGCGTCAAGTCCAAAGCGCACCAGGACCTGACGGCGGCACATCACGGCCTCCAGAAGGCCGGACTCCTCGCCGGGATCTCCCGGACCTACCAGCCGAAGGACGAGGAGGGCGAGCAGCTGCCGCCCGAGTCGACGCTGGTGCAGGTCAAGGCCGAGGACGTGCTGCGGGAGACCGCCAAGACGCTCACCCGCCTGTTCGACGTGACCGCCACGAAGGACTGGGCGAACTGCGCGGCCCGCGCCGATGTGACGGTCGACGGCCGGGTCCTGGTGAGTGACGTGCCGGTGTCCTACCTGCTCTTCCTGGAGAAGCAGCTCGTCGACATCAACACCTTCGTCCGCAAGCTGCCGGTGCTCGACGCCGCCGAGGCGTGGGCCCAGGACCCGTCCACCGATGCCTGGAAGACCGAGCCGGTCCGCACCCTGCGCACCAAGAAGGTGCCCCGCAACCATGTGAAGGCGGAGGCCACCGAGAAGCACCCGGCGCAGGTCGAGGTGTACTACGAGGACGTGCCGATCGGCTACTGGACGACCGTGAAGTTCTCCGGGGCGCTGCCCGCGCGCCGGGTCAACGAACTCCTCGACCGGGTCGAGAAGCTGCACCAGGCCGTCAAGTTCGCCCGCGAGGAGGCGAACGGCGTGGACGTCACGGACCAGAGGGTGGGTGACGCCGTATTCGGTTACCTCTTCGGGTGACCGACCATGGATCCCCCGGCGGCCGTCGAGGCCGTCGGGGTGCGCGAGGAGCGCAAAGCTGAAACTGAAGTTTGTCGTGACGAAGCGGCTCCGGTGGAGACCGTGATCAATCTCAGACTCTCGCTCCAGGCTCAGCATGCGCCGCCTATCGCCGGATCGACCGGGCCCGTGCCCGTGTGCGTCGAGATGCCGGTTCGACTCCGGCCCGTGGAGCTTCGGTCCGCGGTCGTCTAAAGGCAGGACGCGACGACATAAAACTGACACGGGACCTTAAACGCGCCGGTGTGCGACAGCAGGCGGCACCACAGGGCTCGGGGGCCGGCTACGCCCCCGGGCCCGCTCCTCATTCGGCCCGGACTCACTGCCGGTAGCCCGCCAGGAACCGCCCGATGCGGCTGATCGCGGCGTCGAGGTCGTCGACGTGCGGCAGGGTCAGGATGCGGAAGTGGTCGGGGCGCGGGTAGTTGAAGCCGGTGCCCTGGACGACCTGGATCTTCTCGCGCAGCAGCAGGTCCAGGACGAACTTCTCGTCGTCCACGATCGGGTGCACCTTCGGGTCGATGCGCGGGAAGGCGTACAGCGCTCCCTTCGGCTTCACGCAGGACACGCCCGGGATTTCGTTCAGCTTCCGCCAGGCGCGCTCGCGCTGCTCGTACAGCCTGCCCCCGGGCACCACGAGGTCCTTGATCGACTGCCGGCCGCCGAGCGCGGCCTGGATGGCGTACTGGGCGGGTGCGTTGGGGCACAGCCGCATCGAGGCAAGCATCGTCAGCCCCTCCAGATAGCTGCGGGCGTGCTGCTTCGGGCCCGACACCACCATCCAGCCGGAGCGGAACCCGGCCACCCGGTACGTCTTCGACAGACCGCTGAAGGTGAGGCAGACCAGGTCGGGGGCGAGCACCGCCACGCTGTGGTGCTCGGCGTCGTCGTAGAGGATCTGGTCGTAGATCTCGTCGGCGAACACCATCAGGCCGTGCCTGCGGGCCAGGTCGAGGATGTCCTCCAGGACCTCGCGCGGATAGACGGCGCCGGTCGGATTGTTGGGGTTGATGATCACGACGGCGCGGGTGCGGTCGGTGATCTTCGAGGCCATGTCGGCGACGTCCGGGTTCCAGTCCGACGCCTCGTCGCAGGCGTAGTGCACGGCCTTCCCGCCGGCCAGCGTCGTGACCGCGGTCCACAGCGGGTAGTCCGGGGACGGGATCAGCACCTCGTCGCCGTCCTCCAGGAGCCCCTGGACGGCCATCGAGATGAGCTCGGAGACGCCGTTGCCGAGGAAGACGTCGTCCACGCGGACCTCGGACAGGCCCATCGCCTGGTAGCGCTGGGCCACGGCGCGCCGGGCGGACAGGATGCCGCGCGAGTCGGTGTAGCCGTGGGCCTGCGGGAGCATCCGGATCATGTCCTGGACGATCTCCTCCGGCGCCTCGAAGCCGAAGAGGGCCGGGTTGCCCGTGTTGAGCCGGAGCACGCTGTGGCCCGCCTCCTCCAGGGCGTTGGCGTGCTCGATGACGGGGCCCCGGATCTCGTAGCAGACCTCGTTGAGCTTGCTGGACTGGCGGAATTCCATGCGGTGCCTCCCCGACCCGATTGCGATACTTGGTTTTACCAAGCTCGGGCTTGGAAAGTCCAACAACATGTCTAGACTGCGTCGCATGCCACGTCAGCCACAGCCCTCGACCCGCCCGGCCCGCCGCCGGAGTTACGACCAGTTCTGCGCCGGCGCCCGGGCGCTGGACGCGGTCGGCGACCGCTGGACGTTGCTGATCGTCCGTGAACTGCTGGCAGGCCCCCGGCGTTACACCGATCTCCACGCCGACCTGCCGGGCGTCAGCACGGACGTCCTGGCCTCCCGGCTCAAGGACATGGAGCAGGGCGGCCTCGTCACCCGCCGCAAGCTCCCGCCGCCGGCCGCCGCCACGGTGTACGCGCTCACCGCGCGCGGGCACGGACTGCTGCCGGTCCTCGCCGCGCTCGCCGAGTGGGGCGCCCCGGCGCTGGCCGAGCGGCGGCCCACGGACGCGGTCCGGGCGCACTGGTTCGCACTCCCGCTGCTGGGCGCCCTGAAGGGGGCGGCCGCGGGCGTGCTCGATGTCCGCCTGGACGAGGGCGAGTTCCACATCCGTACGGGGGAGGTGGCGGCCGGCGAGCCGGTGTACGGGGACGGGCCCGCAATCGACGCCGACGCGCGCATCGTCCTCGACGCCGAGCTGTGCCTCGCGCTGGGGCGCGGCGAGCCGACGTTCGCGGAGGCGGTCGGGGACGGCCGGATCGAGGTGCACGGGGACGGCGCGCTGGCCGAGGCGCTGCGCGGTCGCTGACAGCCCCGGGTTGGGCCGGATGCCGAGGGCGTGGTTCTCGCGTTCCCGTTCCGGGTAGCGTCGGGACATTTGCGATGGCCGTGACACCCGACGACGGGAGCGACGCGTGAGGACCGACGGACAGCGGGGGCTGACGGGGCAGCAGGGACGAGGGGAACGGCGGGGGCGGCTGGGCCGGAAGCTCGTCACCGCGGCGGGCGTGGCCGCGCTCGCCTTCGTACCGACGGCGGCCGGTGCGACGCCCGGCAGCGGGGTGACCGCCACCGTGGTCGCCAAGGGCACCTCGCCCGGCCCGCTGAGGGTGAGCGCGCCCGAGGGCCGGGCGGACGTCACCTTCACCACCGCCACCATCGCGCCGGGCGGCTCCACCGGCTGGCACACCCACAGGGGCCGGCTCATCGTCGTCGTCAAGTCCGGCACGCTCACCCGCACCCTGGACGACTGCTCGGTCGAGGTGTCGCCGGCCGGCACGTCCTTCGTCGAGCCGTCCGGCCGGAACCACCGCCACATCGGCCGCAACCTGGGCAGCGAGCCCGTCGTGCTCTGGGTGACCTATCTGCTGCCCGAGGGCAGCGCACTCTCCGACGACGCCGAGGCGGTGGAGTGCCGGCCGGGGAAGTGACCCCCCGCGGGGGCACCCGCCCGGCGGCCCACCGTCAGCGGGCGGCTGTCTCCCCGTACGCGCCGAGCCCGGCGATCACCAGCCCGTCGCGGAGGGTCAGCACCTCGTACACCCGGCCGCCGATCTGGTTCCGGTAGTCGATCACCAGCGTGTCGACGCCCGCCCGGACGTCCATCACCTCGAACTCCAGGTCCGGGATGAGTTCGAGCCCGCGCGCCCAGTACGCCCGCAGGGCGTCCTTGCCGCGCACGGTCCCGGAGGCATCACCGGTGAACCGCGCGATCATCGGGGAGCTGAAGGTCACGTCCTCGTGGTAGTGCGCCAGGATGCGTTCCAGGTCGCGGGAGTTCCAGTCGTCCTGCCAGCGCGCTGCGAACTCACGGGCGAATTCAAGATCCATGGCCATGACCGTAGACCTCGCGGCGGATTCCGTCGGCTGCGTTCCGGCATCCGGTCCCCGGGCAGGACGCGCGATGATGGACGCGTGCGATTCGAAGCGATCACCTGGGAACGGCTGACGGACGCGCTCGCCGCGCACGCCGACGCCCGGGAACCGGCGGACGGCGGACCGTGGCTGAAGATCGCCGTCGACGGAGCCCCGGCCGCCCGCCCCGGGGACCTGGCCGAATCCGTCGCGGAGACGTTGAGGCTCCGGGGCCGCGCCGTGCTCCCCGTGTCCACCGCCGGATTCCTGCGGCCGGCGAGCCTGCGGTACGAGTACGGGAAACGGGACCCGGACTCGTACTTCGGCAGCTGGTTCGACACCGGTGCCCTGTGGCGCGAGGTGTTCGGCCCCCTGGAACAGGGCGGCAGCGGACGGGTGCTGCCCGACCTGTGGGACCCGGCGACGGACCGGGCCACCCGCAGCCCGTACCGGCGGCTGCCGGAAGGCGGGGTGCTGATCCTGCACGGACCGCTGCTGCTCGGGCACTGGTTCCCCTTCGACCTCACCGTCCACCTCCGGCTGTCGGCGGGTGCGCTGCGGAGGCGCACGCCGGAGGACGAGCTGTGGACCCTGCCCGCCTTCGAGCGGTACGAGGACGAGGTGGCGCCCGCCGACAGCGCGGACGCGGTGGTGCGCGCGGACGACCCGGGGCACCCGGCGTGGACGGGGCTGCGGTGAGACGTGCGGGTTCGAGTCCCGCTACTCACCCGGCAACGGCGGCCGCCCGCCCACCGTCGTGACGGCCTCCGCTCCCGCCCGGCACCCCGCCGCCGCGGCCGCCGCGTCGTCCGCGCCCGCCAGCCGGGCCGCGAGGAAGCCTCCGGTGAAGGCGTCGCCCGCACCGGTCGAGTCCACGGCGCGCCCGACCGGCTCCGCCGGGACCCGGCCGGTCACCGCGCCCCCGGTGGCGAGCAGCGCCCCGCCCTCGCCGAGCGTCACGACGACCCGGCGGGCGGGCATGCTCAACTTGGCGGCCGCGTCCGCGGGATCCGGCAGGCCGGTGAGCAGCCGGGCCTCGTCCGCGTTGGGCAGCAGCAGGTCCGCCCGCTCGGTCAGGGCGAGGAACCGGTCGACGCCGAGCCCGGCCAGGAAGCCCGCCGACGCGGGGTCCACGCTCACCGGAACGTTTCGCCGCACAGCCTCCCGCAGGGCGAGCAGGGCCGTCGCCCGGCTCGTACCGGCGAACAGCAGGTAGCCCGACAGGTGGAGATGGCCGACCCCGTCGAGCAGCGCCGGCGACCAGTCCTCGGGGGAGAGCCGCAGCACCGCGCCGCTGTCGGTGAGGAAGGTGCGCTCGGCGGCGGCGTCCACCAGGGCGACGACGGTCGCGGTCGGCGCCTCCTCGTCCACCGCGAGCAGCCCGCGGACCCCCGCCCGCCGCAGCAGACCGCGGTGCCAGTCCGCCGAGTCGGCGCCCACCCGGGCCAGCAGCCGCACGTCCCGGCAGCCCGCGCGCGCCGCCCAGCAGGCCACGTTGGCCCCCGCGCCGCCCGCCCGGGTCCGGATCACGGCCGCCGTGTCCGTGCCGTGGGCGAGCGCCGATCCGTGCCGGGCCACCACATCGGTGACCACGTCCCCGACGACGAGGAGGCCGCCGCTCACCGTGCCGCCCAGGCGGTGGCGATCCGGGCGGCGAGTGCCACATTGCCCCGCACCGCCGCGAGGTTGGCCTCCAGCGAGGCGCCCCCGGTGTGCCGCACCAGATGGTCCAGCAGGAACGGCGTGACCGCCTGCCCCGTGACCCCCCGCTCCCGGCACGCCTCCAGCGCGTCGGCCAGTACCCGGTCGTGCAGCCCGGGGTCCAACTGCTCCTCCTCCGCCACGGGATTGGCCACGATCAGCGCGGCGTCGGGGCCGCCCAGCGCGTCCTGGGCGGCCATCACCGCGGCGACCTCCCCGGGCGAGGCCACCGTCCAGTCGACCGGCTCGCCGGAACTGCTCAGGTAGAACCCGGGGAAGGTGCTGGTGCCGTAGCCGAGCACGCCGACGCCCAGCGTCTCCAGGCGTTGCAGCGTGGCCGGGACGTCCAGGATCGACTTCACGCCCGCGCAGACCACGGTGATCCCCGTCCGCGCCAGCAGCCGCAGGTCCGCGGATTCGTCCTGCGTCTCCGTCCAGCCCCGGTGCACCCCGCCGAGCCCGCCGGTCGCGAAGACCCGCAGCCCGGCCCGGGCCGCCAGGAAGGCGGTCGCCGACACGGTCGTCGCCCCGCTCGCCCCGGCCGCCAGTGCCGGGGCGAGGTCGCGGTGGCCCAGCTTGCGCATCCCCGGGTCCTCGGCCACCCGTTCGAGCTCCGCCTTGTCGAGCCCGATCCTGGCCCGCCCGTCCAGCACCGCCACGGTCGCGGGCACGGCCCCCGCGGACCGTACGAGCCCCTCCAGCTCCCCGGCGACCCGCAGGTTGCGGGGGCGGGGCAGGCCGTGGGCGATGATCGTCGACTCCAGGGCGACGACCGGCCGGTGCGCGGCCATGGCGGCCCGCACCTCGGCGGAGAGAGCCGGTGCGTACGGAGTGGCGTCGAAGGGCGCGTTGAGTGACATGTCCACATCCCTGTCGCGGGTGGGCGGGGCTCAAACGTGAGCGGCCCCGGCCGGTGGCGCGAAACTGCTGTCAGCAGCCGCGCACTGCCCCTAAGGTCGGCCCATGCCTTCCTCGGCCCATCAACCCGCCGCCCCCGTACGCGACTTCTACGACGACCTGGCCTCCGACTACGACCTCATGTACGCCGACTGGCAGGCGGGCATCGACCGCCAGGGCGCCGCACTGTCGGGCTTGATCGGTACGGCACTCGCCGAGGGCGCCTCGTACGACGTGCTGGACTGCGCCTGCGGCATCGGCACCCAGGCGCTGGGCCTCGCCGCGCTCGGACACCGGGTCACCGGAAGCGACCTGAGCCCCGCCGCGGCGGCCCGCGCCGAGAAGGAGGCGGCCGCGCGCGGCCTGGAGCTGCGCACGACGGCCGCGGACATGACCCGGCTGCCGTTCGACGACGGTTCCTTCGACGTCGTCGTGTGCGCCGACAACTCGCTGCCGCACCTGCTCACCCCGGAAGCGGTGGAGGCGGCGCTCGGCGAGATGCGCAGGGTGCTGCGCCCCGGCGGCGTGCTGCTCGTCTCCACCAGGCCGTACGACCGGCTGCGGAGCGAGCGGCCCGCCTCCACACCGCCGCAGATCAGGGAGGGGGCCGGCGGCCGGGTCGTCACCTTCCAGCTGTGGCACTGGCGCCCGGACGGCGAGCGCTACGACCTGGAGCACTTCCAGCTGCACCCCGCGGCGCAGGGGGACGACGGCTGGGACGTGCGCACGCGCCGGACGTCGTACTGGGCGCTCACGCAGGACCGGCTGACCGGATTCGCCCGGCGGGCCGGCCTGACGGAGCCCGCGTGGCACGAGCCGGCGGACACGGGCTTCTTCCAGCCGGTGATGGTCGCGCACAGGCCGGCCCCGGACGCCGCCTGACGGCACCGCTCAGAACAGCGGCTCCGGCAGCACGCCCTCCAGTGCCAGCAGCCGACGCTTGGTCTCCAGGCCGCCGCCGAAGCCGCCCAGGCCGCCGTCGCTCTCCACCACCCGGTGGCACGGCACCACCACCGGAAGAGGGTTGGACCCCATCGCCGCGCCGACCGCCTGGGCCGCTCCCGGCTGTCCGACCCGCTCGGCCAGATCCCCGTAACCGGCGACCGCCCCGTACGGCACGCCCCGCGCCAGCTCTTGCAGCACCTGGCGGTTGAAGCCGGCGGTCAGCGACCAGTCCAGGTCGAGCGAGAACTCCCGCAGCGTCCCCGCGAAGTACGCCGCGAGCTGGCGTACCGGCTCGGCCAGCCGGGCGGAACCGGGGGCCTCCACCGGCTCCGCGCCGAGCCGGCCGCGCAGCCGGTCGAGTGCCCTGTCCCGTATCTCCGGGCGGGCGTGGAAGACCACGCCGACCAGTCCGGTCTCCGTCGCGGCCAGCATCAGCGGACCGATGCCGCTCTCGACGACGGTCCACTCGACGACCCCGTTGCTGTCCATGCCACCACCGTACGGCCGCCCACTGACAACGGGCCCCGGCGGCCTCAGCCCCGGGTGGCCGCGCGCACCACGTCGGGGGTGTTCGTGATGATGCCGTCCACCCTCATGCCCTCGACCCGGCGGGCGGCCGCCGCGTCGTTCACCGTCCAGGGGTTCACCCGGAGCGCCTTGCCGTGCGGGCCCTTCAGGGCGTGCGCCGCCGTCACGTAACCGCCCGACAGGCCGGCGTACGAGGGGTTGATCTGGTCGGCGAACGCGGCGTACGCGGGCAGCTCGGAGACGGCCGGGGCGCCGAGGAAGCCGGTGACCACGTCCGGACGCAGGGAATGCACCGTACGCACGCTGTCGGCACCGAAGCTCTGGATCACCAGGCGGCCCTGGACGTGGCTCCGGTCCAGCCAGCCCTCCTCGCCCAGCACCCGGAGGGTCGCCCGCTCGATCCCCGGGTAGCTCTCCGGGCTCTTGATCTCCAGCAGGAGGTTCTGGCGATTGCGGCCGAGCCGCTCCAGATACTGGCGCAGGGTCGGCACCCGGGTCCCGGCGTACGCCGGCCCGAACCAGCCGCCCGCGTCCAGCCGGGCGATCTCGGCGGCCGTGAAGTCCCTGACCGCCCAGGGCGCGCGGTCCGGGAACACCTCCTCGGCGTTCGTCGTCCGCCTGAGGTTTGTGTCGTGGATGACGACCACCACCCCGTCCCTGGTGAGCTGGACGTCGTTCTCCACCCAGCCGAAGCCCAGAGCGTCGGCCCGGTCCACGGCCGGGAGCGTGTTCTCGGGGGCGTACGCGGAGGCGCCCCGGTGGGCGTAGACGCGCGGGTGGTCCCCGGCGGCGTCGGCGGCCCGGCGGATCGGGGCGAGCTGCTGAACCGGGTGCCGGGTCAGCGGGGTGTCCGCGACCGGGGCGCCCGGAAGCGGCGTCAGCAACGTGCCGGCGCCCATGACGGCAGCGGCGGCGACGGAGGCGGTGGCGGTGCCTGCGTACACGTGGACTCCTTGCGTCAGAGTTGCGGACGGCCCGAGCGTCCCAGCCGCCCCCGAACGGGGGACAGGCGAAGGATGGCCACCGTGTGAACGCACCTCGGGGACCGCGCCACGCGCTGTCGGCCCGGTCGATAAGATGCGGCACTTCTGTTGTGTCTGCCGGGCCTTGCGCCCGGACGACAGGCCCTGGGATCGTCCTGACCCGGGCTTGCTGCTGCGAAGGGCGTACAAGGATGCAGGGCACGATCGACGGCTTCAGCTACGGGGCGGTGACTCCTGCGGCCGCGTTCCTCATGGCGTGCCTCGGCGCGGCGCTGGGCCTGCGCTGCACCACGCGGTCACTGCGTACCGAGCGTTCCTTCAGGGCCGGCTGGCTGGCTCTCGGGGCGACCTCCATAGGTTCGGGCATCTGGACCATGCACTTCATCGCGATGGTGGGCTTCTCCGTCGAGGAGGTGCCGATCGGCTACGACAGACCGATCACCTTTGCCAGCCTCGCCGTCGCGATCGTCATGGTCGGCATCGGGATCTTCCTGGTCGGTTACCGGGGCGCCACCCGCATGGCCCTGGTGACGGGAGGCACGATCACCGGACTCGGCGTGGCCTCCATGCATTACCTCGGCATGGCCGGGATGAGGCTTGATGGGCAGTTCGAGTACGACACGATCACCGTGGCCCTCTCCGTGGTCATCGCCGTCGTCGCCTCGACCGCCGCGCTGTGGGCCGCCGTGTCCATCCACGGCTTCCTGCCCAGCCTCGGCGCGAGCGTCGTGATGGGCGTCGCCGTGAGCGGCATGCACTACACCGGCATGGCCGCGCTCCGCGTCCACCTGCACCCGTCCGCCACGACCGCGGCCCACGCCCCCGGCGACAGCGCCGGCTCGCTGCTGGTGCCCATGCTGCTCGGCCCCGCCTGCTTCCTGGTGCTGGCCGCCGTCGTCGTCATGTTCGATCCGCTGGTGGTCATGGGCACGCCCGACTGGGACGACCCGCGCGCCGCGCGGATCCCCGGTGTCCCGGCCCGGCGCCAGATCCCGCGCTTCGGCACGTACGCCGACCCGGCCTCCTTCCACTCCCGCCCGCGCGACGCCGTGGAGCCCGCGGACTGGTGAACCGGCCCCGTTGTCAGTGGTGGGTCGTACGGTGGTTGCATGCGGCCAGTCTCGAAGATCGAACGTACGGTGGCGCCTTTCGAGGTCGTCAGCCCCTACCAGCCCAGCGGCGACCAGCCCGCGGCCATCGCCGAGCTGGAGAAGCGCGTCCGCGCGGGTGAGAAGGACGTCGTGCTCCTCGGCGCGACCGGCACCGGTAAATCCGCGACCACCGCGTGGATGATCGAGAAGCTCCAGCGCCCCACGCTGGTCATGGCGCCCAACAAGACGCTCGCCGCCCAGCTGGCCAACGAGTTCCGCGAGCTCCTGCCCAACAACGCCGTCGAGTACTTCGTCTCGTACTACGACTACTACCAGCCCGAGGCGTACGTCCCGCAGTCGGACACCTACATCGAGAAGGACTCCTCGATCAACGAGGAGGTCGAGCGGCTGCGCCACTCCGCGACCAACTCGCTGCTCACCCGGCGCGACGTCGTCGTGGTCGCCTCCGTCTCCTGCATCTACGGCCTCGGTACGCCGCAGGAGTACGTGGACCGCATGGTCCAGCTCAAGGTGGGCGAGGAGATCGACCGCGACGCGCTGCTGCGCCGCTTCGTGGAGATCCAGTACACGCGCAACGACCTGGCCTTCACCCGGGGCACCTTCCGGGTGCGCGGCGACACCATCGAGATCTTCCCGGTCTACGAGGAGCTGGCCGTCCGCATCGAGATGTTCGGTGACGAGATCGAGGCCCTGTCCACCCTGCACCCGCTGACCGGCGAGGTCATCAGCGAGGACCGGTCCCTCCACGTCTTCCCCGCCAGCCACTACGTGGCGGGCCCCGAGCGCATGGAGAAGGCCGTCAGCGGCATCGAGCGGGAGCTGGAGGAGCGCCTGGCGGAGCTGGAGAAGCAGGGCAAGATGCTGGAGGCCCAGCGGCTCCGCATGCGTACGACGTACGACATCGAGATGCTCCGCCAGATCGGCACCTGCTCCGGCGTCGAGAACTACTCGATGCACTTCGACGGCCGCGCCCCCGGCACCGCCCCCAACACCCTCCTCGACTATTTCCCGGAGGACTTCCTCCTGGTGCTGGACGAGTCGCACGTCACGGTCCCGCAGATCGGCGCCATGTACGAGGGCGACGCCTCCCGCAAGCGGACCCTGGTCGACCACGGCTTCCGGCTGCCGTCCGCCCTGGACAACCGCCCGCTGAAGTGGGAGGAGTTCCTCCAGCGGATCAACCAGACGGTCTACCTGTCCGCCACCCCGGGCAACTACGAGATGTCCCGCGGCGACGGCTTCGTGGAGCAGATCATCCGCCCGACCGGCCTGGTCGACCCCGAGGTCGTCGTCAAGCCCACCGAGGGCCAGATCGACGACCTGGTGCACGAGATCCGACTGCGTACCGAGCGCGACGAACGGGTCCTGGTCACCACGCTCACCAAGAAGATGTCGGAGGACCTGACCGACTACTTCCTGGAGCTCGGCATCCAGGTCCGCTACCTCCACAGCGACGTCGACACGCTGCGCCGCATCGAGCTGCTGCGCGAGCTGCGCTCCGGCGAGTACGACGTCCTGGTCGGGATCAACCTCCTGCGCGAGGGCCTGGACCTGCCCGAGGTGTCGCTCGTGGCCATCCTCGACGCTGACAAGCAGGGCTTCCTGCGCTCGGGCACGTCGCTGATCCAGACCATCGGCCGCGCGGCGCGCAACGTCTCGGGCCAGGTCCACATGTACGCGGACAAGGTCACCCCGGCCATGGCGCAGGCCATCGACGAGACCAACCGCCGCCGCGAGAAGCAGATCGCCTACAACACCGAGCGCGGCATCGACCCGCAGCCGCTGCGCAAGAAGATCAACGACATCGTCGCCACCATCGCGCGCGAGGAGATCGACACCGAGCAGCTGCTCGGCACCGGTTACCGCCAGGGGAAGGAGGGCAAGGCCCCCGTGCCCGCCCTCGGCAAGCACGCTGTCCCGGGCGACGGCAAGGCTGCGACGGCCGGAAAGTCCGCGAAGGCCGGCAAGGCGGGCAAGGCGGGCCGGGACGCGGCGGCGGTCACCGACCGCCCGGCGACCGAACTGGCCGGGATCATCGAGGAGATGACGGACCGGATGCGCGCCGCCGCGGCCGACCTGCAGTTCGAGGTCGCCGCCCGGCTGCGTGACGAGGTGGGGGAGTTGAAGAAGGAGCTGCGCCAGATGCGCGAGGCCGGTCTGGCCTGACCGGCCGGACGGCCGGGACCCGGGCCGCATGTTGCAGGACCGACACAAAACGGCCCAGGCCCTCCGCGCGGGTGACACCACTGCGTAGGGTGCGGGGAAACCGCACAAGGACGGTTGCGGGGAATGCGGAGAGGGGACAGCGCGTGACGGTCAATATGACCAAGGGTCAGGCCATCAGCCTGCAGAAGAGCGACGGGGGGACCCTGACCGCGGTACGGATGGGGCTCGGCTGGCAGGCGGCACCGCGCCGCGGTCTGTTCGGCTCGCGCACCCGGGAGATCGACCTGGACGCCTCGGCCGTCCTGTTCGCCGACAAGCAGCCGGTCGACGTCGTGTTCTTCCGGCACCTCACCAGTGACGACGGCTCGGTGCGGCACACCGGGGACAACCTCGTGGGCGGTGCCGGTTCCGGCGGCGACGACGAGGCGATCCTCGTGGACCTCCAGCGGGTGCCGGTCCACATCGACCAGATCGTCTTCACGGTGAACTCCTTCACCGGCCAGACGTTCCAGGAGGTGCAGAACGCCTTCTGCCGCATCGTGGACGAGACCAACGGCCAGGAGCTCGCCCGCTACACGCTGGACGGCGGCGGGCAGTACACCGCGCAGATCATGGCGAAGGTGCACCGCGCGGGCAACGGCTGGAAGATGACCGCCATCGGCGCCCCGGCCAACGGCCGCACCTTCCAGGACCTCATGCCGGCGATCCTGCCGCACCTGTAGGACCGCACGCCGGACCGTGAGGTCCGTATCGCGTCACGCGCAGCTCCCGGCGGCACCGGCCGCCGGGAGCTGCCCGTGTCGCGGCACCACCGCACCACCCGGAGCAGAGACACCACGCACAGCTTCATCCACACCAGCGGTAATACGTCGAGGGGACAGGGCAATGACGGCCGAGCTGGTCCGGGGGCAGAACCACACCTTGCCCCAGACCCGTCTGGAGATCCGGATATCGGCCGGGGCGCCCGTCGTGGCCGGTGCCACGCTCGGCGACGAGCAGGGCAGAGTGGCCGGCGTCGAGTGGATCGCCCACCCCGGATCGCCGCAGCTGCACGGCCTGGAAGTCTCCCGGCAGGCCGCCGCCGACCACCGCCTCGCCGTCGACCTCGACGCCCTGCCCGACGGGGTCCACCGGGTCACGGTGCTGCTGGCCCTCCCGCTCGGCGCCGGCGGCCCGACCCGCTTCGGCGCCGTCGCCTCGCCGTTCGTCGCGGTCACCGCCCTCGACGGCACCGAGATCGCCACGTTCACGCTGACCGGCCTCGACAGCGAGTCCGCGGTCGCCGCCCTGGAGCTGTACCGCCGCCAGGGCGCCTGGAAGGTCCGCGCGGTCGGCCAGGGATACGCGGGCGGCCTCGCCGCCATGCTCGCCGACCAGGGCGTGGACCGGGCCGCCGAGCTGGCCGGGACCATCCAGGAGGCGGTCGCCCAGGGCCTGGCCCGCTCGGTGGCCCCGCCGCCGCCCCGCACCCCGGAGGGCGACCGGGTCAGGCACGCGCCCACCCCGGCGCCCGCCCCGGGCAACGGGCAGCCGCCCGTCCCGCCGCCCGCGCCCGCCACACCCCAGCCCGCCACGCCCTCGCAGCCCGAGCCCCTGGCGGAGCCGGCCGCCCCGGGCGGCCCGGTCAACTACGCGCACCCGCGCCGCCAGTCCACCGCGCCCCCGCCGCCGCCCCCGGCCGCGCCGCCCGCCCGGCCGGGGCAGCCCGCGCAGCCCGTCGCCGGGGACGCGACCGGCTGGTCCATGGACGAGCGCCTGTACAACCAGGTGTGGGGCATGTTCGAGGACCTGGCCCGCGCCGTTGCCGCCTACCGCAGCGCCGTCGACTTCGCCGAGTCCCGGATGGACCAGGAGCTGGAGCGCGCCCTGTCCGACCCGCGCAGCCGCATCGGGGGAGCGGGCGACCGGGCCCGCGAGGAGGCCCGCGCCAAGCGCGACGAGCTGACCGACCGGGCCCGCGCGTCCCTGGACCGCGACCTCGCCCAGCTCGCCGCCGAGTCCGCCGTCGTGGAGCCCGCGCTCCCGGCCCCCTACGCGGGCTGGGACAACCCCGTGTGGCACGGCCACCGGGTGCCCATGGAGATCCCCATGGCGCTGCGCATCGGCGACCTCCACCTCCCGGAGCGGGCCGACCTGCGCATCCCGCTCCTCGTCCGGCTGCCGCTGGAGCGGGGCATGTGGATCGACAGCGGGCGCACGGCCTCGGAGGCCGCCGCGCTGACCGGCACGGACCAGCTGCGCCGGCTGGCCATGGAGACCGCCGTGCTGCACGCGGCCCGGCTGCTGGCGGTCTACCCGCCGAACGAGTTCACGGTCCACGTCATCGACCCGGCCGGTTCGGCCGCCGGCGCGCTCGCCCCGCTGGTCCGCTCCGGGGTGCTGCCCTCGCCGCCCGCCGCCGGGGCCCAGGGCGTCTCCGCGGTCCTCGCCCACCTCACCCGGCGGGTGGACCTCGTGCAGATGGCGATCCGGGCCGGTGCCGCCGACTCGTTGCCGCCGGACCTGGACCCGGCCGAGCAGCTGCTGATCGTCAACGACTTCCCGCACGGCTTCGACGACCGGGCGGTGACCCAGCTCCGCTACCTCGCCGACGAGGGGCCCTCGGTGGGCGTCCACCTGATGATGGTCGCGGACCGGGAGGAGGCGTCCGAGTACGGCCCGGTCCTGGACCCGCTGTGGCGCTCGCTGCTGCGGGTCACCCCGGTCGCCGACGACCATCTGGCCGACCCCTGGGTCGGTCACGCGTGGACGTACGAGCCGCCCAGGACGCCCCCGGGGAGCGCGGTCCTGGACCAGGTGCTGGAGCGGGTGGCCCACGCCCGCCGCACCGGGTCCCGCTGAGCTGCCGCTCGTCCCCGCACAGCTCGGCACGTCCTCGTAAAGCCCACGGCAAAGCGTCCCTGACGCCCTGACCTGCGATTTTGGAGATCCTTTAGGTTCCCCTTTACCTTCCCTTGGTATTTCCTGTACCGTTCATGGAGCGGAGGGGAGTACTCCCATACGCGGCGTTCCCGTCAGTACGGACTGTGACCGGTCCCGGGGCGCCGGCCCGGTGCGCAGCCCGCGCGCCCGGTGGAAGAGACCTCCGGCAGCGACGACGCTGATCAGTAGCCCGTAGCGAACTGCCGGAGGCGCAGTGGACGTTTCATGGACCCTCTGGGCGCTGACCATCTTTGGTCTGTGCGCCCTCATCGCCGTCGACTTCTTCATCGGGCGCAAGCCCCATGACGTGTCGACCAAGGAAGCCGGGATCTGGACGATCGTCTGGATCGTGCTGGCCGCCCTCTTCGGCCTCGGGCTGCTCGTCTTCGGCGAGAGCCAGGCATCGGGCGAGTTCTTCGCCGGCTACATCACCGAGAAGTCGCTCAGCGTCGACAACCTCTTCGTCTTCGTGCTGATCATGGCGAAGTTCTCGGTACCCTCCCACCTCCAGCAACGGGTGCTGCTGATCGGTGTGCTGATCGCGCTGGTGCTGCGGGCGGTCTTCATCGCCGCGGGCGCCGCCGTCATCGCCAACTTCTCGTGGGTCTTCTACATCTTCGGCGCGTTCCTGATCTACACCGCCTGGAAGCTCATCCAGGAGGCCAGGGCCGACGACGAGGACGAGGAGTTCGAGGAGAACCGCCTCCTGAAGAACATCGAGCGCCGCTTCGGCGTCGCCGACCGGTACCACGGCACCAAGCTCTTCATCCGCAACAACGGCAAGCGCGTCCTGACCCCGCTGATGGTCGTCATGCTCGCCATCGGCACCACCGACGTGCTGTTCGCGCTGGACTCCATCCCCGCGATCTTCGGCCTCACCCAGGACCCGTACATCGTCTTCACCGCCAACGCCTTCGCCCTGATGGGCCTGCGCCAGCTGTACTTCCTGATCGGCGGTCTGCTGGAGAAGCTGGTCCACCTCAGCTACGGGCTGTCGGTGATCCTCGGCTTCATCGGCGTCAAGCTGGTGCTGCACGCCCTGCACGAGTCCGGGGTGCACGTCCCCGAGATCTCCATCCCGGTCTCGCTCGGCGTCATCTGCGGGGTGCTGATCATCACCACGATCACCAGCCTGATGGCCAACAAGAGGAAGGCCGAGGCCGAGGCCCGCGAGGCGAGGACCGGAGACCGCGTCTAGGGCGTGCGTCGAAAGTAGCGCCGTCCCGCCCGGAGGGCGGGTCCGGCGGCGTCCGGTGCGTGCGATCGCAAGCCGGAGGGTCGCCCCGATACCGGGTGTATCGGGGTGATCCCGACAACGCGGCGAGCGTGCGTGCCAGGCGTCGCCGGACAGACGGACGGCCCCGCCTCACCAGCCCCGGGCGCGCCACTCGGGCAGGTGGGGCCGTTCGTCCCCCAGCGTGGTGTCGCGTCCGTGGCCCGGGTAGACCCAGGTCTCGTCCGGCAGCGGCGCGAAGAGCTTGGTCTCCACGTCCTGCAGCAGGTTCGCGAAGGCCTCGGGGTCCTTGTGCGTGTTGCCGACGCCGCCGGGGAAGAGGCAGTCCCCGGTGAACAGATGCGGCGCACCGTGCGGGTCGTCGTACAGGAGCGTGATCGAGCCCGGGGTGTGACCGGTCAGACGGCGGGCGGTGAGCGCCACCTCGCCGACCCGGATCGTGTCGCCGTCCTCGACCAGGACCTCCGTCGGCACCTCGATGCCCTCGGCGTCGAACCGCCCCGCGTAGGTGCGCGCCCCGGTCGCCGCGACGACCTCGCCCAGCGCCTGCCAGTGGTCGCGGTGCCGGTGGGTGGTGACGACGGAGAGGATCGAGTCGTCACCGATCAGCCGCAGCAGCGTCCCGGCCTCGTCGGCCGCGTCGATCAGCAGCTGCTCGCCGGTGGCCCGGCAGCGCAGCAGATAGGCGTTGTTGTCCATCGGGCCGACGGCGACCTTCGAGATCATCAGGTCCGTCAGTTCGTGCACATCGGCGGGCCCGCCGACCCTGACCGCTCCGCTGTACGTCATGTTCCTCAGCCTATAGCGGGGCCGCGGCCTACAGCGGGGGCAGTGCCGGAAGCGGTCCGCCTCCGACCGTCAGCGCGGAGCCGTCGCGCCGCCCGCTGAGCCATCCCAGCAGCTCGGGCGCCGTGCCCCGGACCCCGACCGGCCCGCCCTCCGCACCGCCGCCGGTCGTCCATACCCGCCCGGTGTCGTCGGCGAGCGACGCCGGCACGACCTCCGGGTGGCCGGCGAACCGCGCGGCCAGGAAGTCGATCTCCCGTGCGGTGAACTCGTCCGGCAGGTCCTCCAGCTCGTAGCCGACGTCCAGATCGACGTGGTGCAGCTCCACCTCGCCGCGGCGCCGGAACGGCACGAGTGACGCCGAATCCGTCACACCGTTGCGCAGGGTCACCGTGCGCGACCAGTCCCCGGGTTCGGCCGCCGCCGCGACGAAGCGGGCCGCGCTCGCCGTCAGATCGGCCAGTTGCTGCGCGTGGGACCGGGGGGCGTCGCGCTCGATGTCGCGGTCGCGGGTTTCGCTGTCTGCGTACATCGGCAGCCCGCGGAGAACATTTACGAGCGCGTCGGCGTTACGGGAAAGGTGCGCGATGACATGACCGCGGCTCCAGCCCGGCAGCCGCGACGGCTCGGACAGCGCCGCGTCGTTCATTTTGCCGGTGGCTCCCAGCAGTCGATCCGTCGCTTCCCGGAGTGCCGCCAGGTCGTGCGCATGATCAGTCATGGGGTCGAGCCTAGCCTCGTCCACTCGTTCGGGTGAAGGAGTTCTCAGCCGTCCGCAATTCGAATGTGCGTGCTATACGCTCGAAGTCGAAAGCTTCCTACACCGCTGTGGCGCCCCCCATACCCTGGGCGAGGGGCTCAGTTCCCCCGCTTCTCTCTAGAAAGGTGCGGACCGGCGTGGCCGACCGTCTCATCGTCCGTGGCGCTCGCGAGCACAACCTCAAGAACGTCTCGCTCGACCTCCCCCGCGACTCCCTCATCGTCTTCACCGGGCTCTCCGGGTCGGGCAAGTCGTCGCTCGCGTTCGACACGATCTTCGCCGAGGGCCAGCGGCGCTACGTGGAGTCGCTCTCCTCGTACGCCCGGCAGTTCCTCGGCCAGATGGACAAGCCGGACGTCGACTTCATCGAGGGCCTGTCGCCCGCCGTCTCCATCGACCAGAAGTCGACCTCGCGCAACCCGCGCTCGACGGTCGGCACCATCACCGAGGTCTACGACTACCTCCGGCTGCTCTTCGCCCGGATCGGCAAGCCGCACTGCCCCGAGTGCCGCCGCCCCATCTCGCGCCAGTCGCCGCAGGCCATCGTGGACAAGGTCCTCGGCCTGCCCGAGGGCAGCCGCTTCCAGGTGCTCTCGCCGCTGGTGCGCGAGCGCAAGGGCGAGTTCGTGGACCTGTTCTCGGACCTCCAGACCAAGGGCTACAGCCGCGCCCGGGTGGACGGCGCCACGATCCAGCTCTCCGAGCCGCCCACGCTCAAGAAGCAGGAGAAGCACACCATCGAGGTCGTCATCGACCGCCTCACCGTGAAGGACAGCGCCAAGCGCCGGCTGACGGACTCCGTCGAGACCGCGCTCGGCCTCTCCGGCGGCATGGTCGTGCTCGACTTCGTGGACCTCCCCGAGGACGACCCCGAGCGCGAGCGGATGTACTCGGAGCACCTCTACTGCCCGTACGACGACCTCTCCTTCGAGGAGCTGGAACCACGCTCCTTCTCCTTCAACTCCCCGTTCGGCGCCTGCCCCGACTGCACCGGCATCGGTACGCGCATGGAGGTCGACCCGGAGCTGATCGTCCCGGACGAGGAGAAGTCCCTGGACGAGGGCGCCATCCACCCCTGGTCCCACGGCCACACCAAGGAGTACTTCGGCCGCCAGATCAACGCCCTGGCCGACGCCCTCGGTTTCCGTACGGACATCCCCTGGGCCGGGCTGCCGCAGCGCGCCAGGAAGGCCCTGCTGCACGGCCACAAGATCCAGACCGAGGTCCGCTACCGCAACCGGTACGGGCGCGAGCGCGCCTACACCACCCCGTCCTTCGAGGGCGCCGTCCAGTTCGTCAAGCGGCGGCACTCCGAGGCCGAGAGCGATTCCAGCCGGGAGCGCTTCGAGGGGTACATGCGCGAGGTCCCCTGCCCGACCTGTGAGGGGACCCGGCTCAAGCCGATCGTCCTCGCGGTCACGGTGATGGAGAGGTCCATCGCCGAGGTCTCCGCGATGTCCATCAGCGAGTGCGCCGAATTCCTCGGCCGCCTCAAGCTGAACGCCCGCGACAAGAAGATCGCCGAGCGGGTCCTCAAGGAGGTCAACGAGCGGCTGAAGTTCCTGGTCGACGTCGGCCTCGACTACCTCTCGCTGAACCGCGCCGCGGGCACCCTGTCCGGCGGCGAGGCCCAGCGCATCCGGCTCGCCACGCAGATCGGCTCCGGCCTCGTCGGCGTGCTCTACGTGCTGGACGAGCCCTCCATCGGGCTGCACCAGCGCGACAACCACCGGCTGATCGAGACCCTGGTCCGCCTCCGCGACATGGGCAACACGCTCATCGTCGTGGAGCACGACGAGGACACCATCAAGGTCGCCGACTGGGTGGTCGACATCGGCCCCGGCGCCGGTGAGCATGGCGGCAAGGTCGTCCACTCCGGCTCCCTCAAGGAGCTGCTGGCCAACGACAAGTCGGTCACCGGGCAGTATCTGACCGGCAAGAGGTCGATCCCTGTGCCCGAGGTGCGGCGGCCCGTCGACCCCTCGCGGCTGCTCACGGTGCACGGCGCCCGGGAGAACAACCTCCGGGACATCGACGTCTCCTTCCCGCTCGGCGTGCTGACCGCCGTCACCGGCGTCTCGGGCTCCGGCAAGTCGACGCTGGTCAACGACATCCTCTACACCCACCTGGCCCGCGAGCTGAACGGCGCCAAGTCGGTGCCCGGCCGGCACACCCGGGTCGACGGGGACGACCTGGTCGACAAGGTGGTGCACGTCGACCAGTCGCCCATCGGCCGGACGCCCCGGTCCAACCCGGCCACCTACACCGGTGTCTTCGACCACGTCCGCAAGCTTTTCGCCGAGACGATGGAGGCCAAGGTCCGCGGCTATCTGCCGGGCCGGTTCTCCTTCAACGTGAAGGGCGGCCGCTGCGAGAACTGCTCCGGCGACGGCACCATCAAGATCGAGATGAACTTCCTGCCCGACGTGTACGTCCCGTGCGAGGTCTGCCACGGTGCGCGATACAACCGGGAGACCCTGGAGGTCCACTACAAGGGCAAGTCCATCGCCGAGGTGCTGGACATGCCGATCGAGGAGGGCCTGGAGTTCTTCGAGGCCGTGCCGACGATCGCCCGCCATCTGCGCACGCTCAACGAGGTCGGCCTCGGGTACGTGCGGCTCGGCCAGTCCGCGCCGACGCTCTCCGGCGGCGAGGCCCAGCGGGTCAAGCTCGCCAGCGAGCTCCAGAAGCGCTCCACCGGCCGCACCGTCTACGTCCTGGACGAGCCGACCACCGGTCTGCACTTCGAGGACATCTCCAAGCTGATCAAGGTGCTCTCCGGCCTGGTCGACAAGGGGAACTCGGTGATCGTCATCGAGCACAACCTCGATGTCATCAAGACCGCCGACTGGGTGATCGACATGGGCCCCGAGGGCGGCAGCGGCGGCGGCCTGGTCATCGCCGAGGGCACCCCGGAGTACGTGGCCGGCGCCCCCGCCAGCCACACCGGGAAGTTCCTCCAGGACATCCTGGACGCCGACCGGGTCAGCGAGGCGGCCGTCCCGGCCGCGCGCAAGCCGGCGGGCAAGAGGGCCGTGAAGAAGACGGCCGGTTCGAAGCCGGCCTCGGCCACTGGGACGGCCACGGCGAAGACGGCGAAGAAGCCCGCCGCCAAGAAGACGGCCCGCGCCCGGAAGGGCTGACCCCGGGACACGCGGTACGAGGCGGCGGCCCCCACGACAGAGAT
>NZ_JBMNDO010000169.1:0-13047 GCF_052542855.1 Streptomyces sp. SAS_281 | reverse complement strand
CCCTCCCCCCCCCCCCCCCCCCCGACGCGATGGTGTCGACCCTGGTCCGGCAGGCCGCCACCGTGGCGGACCCGGGTCTCACGCCCGACGCGCCCCCGGAGTCGCTGCCGTTCGGGTTCTCCGCCTCCTACTGGCTCGACCTGCGCGGCTACGACCCGGCGGCCACGGCGGCCGGGCTGGAGTGTCCGATGCTGATCCTCCAGGGCGGCCGGGACTACCAGGTGACCGTCGCCGACGACCTGCCGGGCTGGCGGCGTGACCTGGCGGGCCGGCCGGAGGTGTCCATCCGGGTCCATGAACACCTCGACCACCTCTTCTTCGCCGGGAGCGGCCCGTCCACCCCCGCCGACTACGCACGGCCCGGCCATGTGGACCCCGCCGTGGTGGACGGGATCGCGAGCTGGCTGGCGCGGTACGAGACTCCGTAGCGTCTGGTCTCAGGCGTCGCGTGGACGCGGACCGGGACGCAGCGAGGCCCCCCTGATCCCGCGCAGCACCTCCGCCCCGATCTCCGCCAGCCGGGCCCCGTCCGGCGGTGTCGTGCCCAGGCCGATCGCGTAGCCCGTGCCGCCGGTCACCGTGACCGGGCGCGGCCAGACGCGGCAGTCCGGGGCGCCGGACTCCGCCAGGGCGGCGGTCAGGGCCAGGAGGCGGCCACGCAGGCGGCCCTCCTCGGAGGGGTCCGCCGAGGCCAGGGCCCACGCGGTGTGTTCCGTGAGTGCGGGCGGGGCGCAGAGGGTGTCCGGGGACGCCGCGTCCAGGAGTTCCCACGCCCGGAACAGCTCCGCCGTGAGCAGGTCCCGGCCCGCCGGGGAGACCTGCGTCGTGCAGGAGCGGACCGGGGGCGTCGGGGTGTACACCGTGACCGGGTCGCCCGTCGCCGGGCCCGCGCCCACCGGGGTGCGCCAATCCCATGCCGCCCACGTCGCGAAGAAGTCCCGCAGGCCGCCGCCCTCGTGCGCCGTGCGGGCCGCGAGCAGCGCCCACGCGATGCCCGGGAGGCCGCCGCACGGCGCGGAGTCCAGGCCCCTCGCCGCCGCCCACTCCTTCACCTGCCGGGCCAGCGAGGTGAACGCCTCCCGGTGCGGGAACGCCTCCGCGTCGCTCACCGCGCTCAGCGCGACCGCCGCCGCCTCGCCCAACTCCGCGCGGCGGGCGACCGCTTCGGCCGGGGGCAGCGTGCCCGTTCCCACGGTGACCAGGTCCACCCGCAGGCCGTCCGCGTACCACCGCAGGCCCGGGACCCGGGCGCCCGTCACCTCGCGCAGGTCCCGCGCCTCCGGGAAGGCGACGGCGAGCCGGTCCCGTACGCCCGCGACATCGGGGAGCGCCGCCACCAGGTCCAGGTCCGCGCCGGGGAGCGCGCAGCCCGTGCGCCGGGAGCCGACGAGGTGGACGTGCGCTTCGGGGAGGGCGGCGGCGACGCGGGCGGTTACGGCCTCGGCCTCCGGGGCAGAGCGCGAGGTTTCGGCGGGCGCCGCCCGGGAGGCCGCGCGGAGCCCCACCCGTACCCCGTAGTGATCCGACACATGCAGTCCACCCGGCCCGGGCTCTTCCCCGAGCAGGGTCGCCGTGCACGCCCGCAACCGGTCCGTGCGCAGCAGCACCCGGTCCAGCCGAGAGACCCGGCCCGAGAGGGACGAGATCGCGGCCAGCGGATTGGCCGACGGGTCGAAGGTCGGGGTGTCGTCGGCGGGGCCGCGCACCTCCGTCCACGCGTCCGCCATCGCCAGGCGGGTCTGCGGGTGGTCGCCGCCGTCGTTGAAGTCGCCGACCAGGACGAGTTCGCCCTCCACCGCCGCCAACCCCGTCGCCAGGTCGGTCAGTTCGGCGTCACGGCGGGTCGCGCCCTCGGGGGAGTGGTCGCTGCTGAGGTGCGTGACCGCCACCGTGACCGGGCCCTCCGCCGTCTCCACGACCGCCGCCGCGACCGCCTTGTGCGGGCCCAGCACGTGCACCGCCGCCTCGCTCACCGGCAGGCGGCTGAGCAGCAGCAGACCGTGGTCCGGGACGTCGTGCCCGGCGGGGTCGGTCGCGAGTGCGTAGTGGGCACGGACCCAGTCGCAGCCCAGCAGCAGCGCGAGCAGCGCGGGCTCCACCTCCTGGAGCGCGATCACGTCCGCGTCCGCCGCGCGCAGCGCCTCGGCCAGCAGGGGGCGGCGGCGGGCGGTGTCGATGCGGTCGCTGTCGTAGCGGTCCCAGAGGGTGTTCCAGGTGAGGACCGTCAGCGGGCCCGGCGGGCCGGGGGCCGCGCTCGGCGAAGGCCCCCAGGCGCCCGCCGCGTACGTGTGCGGGGTCCGGGCCGTGAAGTACGGGGAAGGCAGGCGGCGCGCCTCCCGGATCCGCCCGGAGTCCGTCGCGTCGATACGGTCCGTGCCCGTCGCCCGGTCCCAGACGACCTCGCCGTCCGCCTCGAAGAACAGCACCCGGTGCCAGGGGATGTCGCCGCCCGGCGTGAACCGGTCCAGCGGCACCCGCTTCGGGCCCCGGCCGCGCTGCGCCACGCCCAGCACGAAGCGCGCCGGGTCGAAGCGGGCGTCCCAGCGGACCCGGTGGTAGATCTCCTCGCTGGTACGCATCAGGCCCGGTCCTCCACGGTTCCGCTGGTGCCGATGTACCAGGTGCGGTGCGCCTGGCCGGGGTACGGGGGAACGAACCGGTGCAGCTGCGACGCCAGCACCTGCGGCGGCACGGGGTGCTCCCGGCGCCCGTTGCGCGCGGCCAGCTCCGCCTCTCCGATCCAGGCCACGGCATGCGTGACCAGGGCGTCCCGGCGCCGGGCGACGGCGTGGACCAGGGAGCGCTGGTGCGGGTTGAGCGAGGTGGCGTCCCAGACCACCGTCGCGCCGGGGACGAGGGCCGCGTCCAGCCGGTCCAGGCCCTCGCGCAGCACGTCCCCGTTGGCGCTCTGGTCGGCGCGCGAGCCCCGGGCCAGACGCAGATCGTCCAGCGAGAGGTACGTGGCGACCCCCGGCAGGCCCCGGCCGAAGGTGCTCTTGCCGCTGCCCGAGGGGCCGGCCAGCTGCACCAGGCGCGGGAAGTCCCCGGACCGCCACCGCCAGGTCGCCGCGACCGCCTCCTCGGCGGTGGCGACGCGCCCGTCCGCGTACGCCTCCCGGGCCTGCGCCAGGCAGCGCGCGGCGGCCTCCGGCCCGAGATCCGTGAACGCCCCGGCCAGCCCGTCCGGCTCCCGCACCTCCTCCGCGTGCAGGGCCGACCACTCGACCTGCTCCCGCGCCTCGGCGGTGTCCGCCAGCACCCCGGACACCGCGTGCAGCGCGGGCAGGTCGGCGGCGAGCGCCATCCGGGCGAGCCCGGCGCGCCGCTCCTCGTCGGGGTAGGGGCGGTGCAGCCCGGGGGCCAGCCCGACGAGGTCCGCGACGCGGCGGGCGAGCGGCATGCCGAGGGAGGGGGCCAGCAGCGGGGCGAGGGCGGTGCGGCGGGTGCCGTGCAGCAGGGCGGCGAGGACGCCGGCGAGCCGGTCGTCACCGGTGCGGCCCAGGGCGTCGAGGGCATCGGCGGCGGCGAGGGCGTGCTCCGGCCCGCCTTCCGTCTCGGCGCCCACGGCCGCCCCCAGGGCCGCCGCGTCCACCGGAGCCCCGCTCCGTACCGCCCACAGCGCCGCCGCCGGGCCGAGCCCGTTCTCCACGACCTCCGCGTGCATCCAGTGCGTAGCGGTCACCACGTGCCCCGGCCGCACCCACTTGCCGACGACGCGCCCGAACAACGAGGCCGGGAAGGAGGCGGCCGGCCGCACGACGTACCCCTCCTGCCGCCCCGTGTCCGGCTTCAGCGCGCGCAGCGCCTTCGCGTCGAACACCCCGCGCCACAGCACCGGCGGCGCCGGGATGCCCAGGGAGCGCAGGAACTCCACGGTCCGGTCCCAGCCCAGGCAGCGGTCGCCGTCCCACACGGAGAACCCGTAGAAGTGGCTGTCCAGCGCGTCGTACGCGAGGGAGTGCCGCGCGAACATGTTCTCGCCGCAGATCCGCCACCCCGCAGGGACGCGGGCGCCGACGCGGGCCTGGAGGGCCTTCACCCAGGTCCGGGACGGATGGTGAGCCGAGTCCAGCGAACGGGCGTGCAGCCCGTCCGCGTACAGCGTGGTGTTCTCGCCGTCCAGCTTCTCGGTGACGACGACCTCGGTCCCGGCCAGCGCGGCGAGGTCCGTCATCCGCACATCGTCCGAGGTCGCCCCGGGTGACCAGGGCAGATGAGGGGTCCGTGGATAGTGCGTCCGCATGATCTTCCGCCCCCGTACCGTCGCCGTGCCCGGCCGGAAACTGTAGGGGCGGGGAGCACGCGCGTACGACCGAATAACGCGCGCGTCAGTGCGGCAGCGCCGCCCCGAACGCGTCGCCCTCGCCTCCGGCCGAGAAGCCGAGGTCGGCCTCCGCGAGGGCGACGGCCGACTCCAGGGTGCCGGGCTTGACCTTGAGCACGGTGACGGTCCCGGCCCCGTTGCCGGGGGCGCCGACCAGGGGTTCGACGCGGCCGTTGCCATCGGTGTCCAGGGCGCCGACGGTCCAGCCGAAGTGATCGTGCGCGGCTATGACGCCAGGCACCTTGTCGGTGTCCTGGTCGACCCACAGGGCGCCCTTGGTGGTGACACCGCCGGTCGCGTTGCCGAAAAGGATCATGGAGGCACCGGCTCCTGTCGCGGAGTTGAGGTCCTCACTGCGCATGCCGATGACGAGGTCGTCCGTGCCGTCCCCGTCGAAGTCGCCCGCAGCCAGGCCGGACGCGAAGTAGTCCTCCATCTCGGGGGCGCCGGAGATACCGGGAGAATCCTGGTCGAAGAGTTTCACGCGACTGGTGGCGGACAGACCCTGGGAACTCCCGTAGAAGACCGCGAGCCGTCCGGCCGCGCCCTTCCCGCCGACCTGCTCGTCGGACACGCCGACGGCGACATCCGCGTAGTCGTCGTCGTTGAAGTGGCCCACCGCCAGCGCGCTGCCCGCGAACTCGCCGATGCCGTCCACACTGCCGGAGTCGATGAATCCGCCGGCGGCCGGGGCGCCGTTCTTGATCGGGCCGTACAGAATGTGGAGCGAGCCCCGGTCGGAGGTGCCGGATATCTGCTCGCCGATGGTGGCGGAGATCAGGTCGCCCACGCCGTCGCCGTTGACGTCGGCCACGGCGAGTTGTTCACCGAAGCGGTCCCCCTTCTCGGGGACGCCGGGGACGTTGGCCGTGTCCTGGTCGATCTCGATGGTGTCCTTGGCGTTGAGGCCGGTGGACGTGCCGAACATGATCTTCACGGTGCCGGCGTTGGCCAGACCGCCCGCATTATCGAGGGGCTGGCCTAGGGCGAGGTCGCAGTAGCCGTCACCGTTGACGTCGCCGGTGGCCAGTGTGTATGCGAAGACCTCGTCCTTGGCCACGGTACCGGGGTAGGCATCGGTGTCCTCGCTGAAGGTCTCGGTCGTGGCGTTGTAGATCCCGCCGGAGCCGCCGTAGTGGACGCTCAGCATCCCGGCACCCTCGACGTCCCCAATCGCCTCCATCGGCGAGGCCACCGCGAGGTCGGCGTACCCGTTGTTGTCGAAGTCGCAGCTGGCCACCGACTGGCCGAAGGCGTCGTCGTTCTCCGGGTCGCCCCCCACGCCCGGAGACGCCTGGTCGATGCGGACCGCGCTGCGGGAGGGCCCGGTGGAGGTGCCGTTGGCGATGATGACCGAACCGGCGCCCGCGTGGCCCGACACGGTGTTTCCGGGCAGGCCGACGACGAGGTCCGGCTTGCCGTCGCCGTTGAAGTCAAAGGGCTTGGCCGCATGGCCGGAGCCGGCCGTGAGGGCGACCGTCGCCACCACGCCCACGGAGGCGAGCAGGGCGACGGCCGCATGCCACGCCTTGGGCCGACGCTTCGTTGCCTTCTCTTCGGCCATGACTGCCCTTCACTCATCTCCGGGGGATGCCGAGTTCGCTCCATGGCCGGTTTCCGCACCATGAGCGCCTCACGCGGAAGGCGGGAACGGAGTGGCCCGCGGCGCGGTCCGCGCGATCGACGTCGCAGGCTATCCCGTTGATCATCTCGACTTGATCACGGTCGGACGGTCGCGCGAGGCGGTGCATCAGGGCTGGCTGAAACCATTTGTCGCTGGCA
Source organism: Streptomyces sp. SAS_281 (assembly GCF_052542855.1). Lineage (NCBI taxonomy): Bacteria > Bacillati > Actinomycetota > Actinomycetes > Kitasatosporales > Streptomycetaceae > Streptomyces > Streptomyces sp. SAS_281. Next base: position 6,941 of record NZ_JBMNDO010000169.1, on the reverse strand, counting down.
GGGATGGGTAGTTGCGCCTGTGGGGGAGGCGTGAAGACCCCGTGTGACACGGACTCGGGGTGACATGTCGTTATGAATCCGTTGTCATGGCCATGGTTCGGGCGTCCGTTGATCACTTAACGTGTACGCCGCCGAGGTCTCGTGATCTTCGTCGGGTCCCGGCTCCCTGCTTCCGGCCGATCGCTCCCCACGGGTGGGCGGTCGGTCTTCGGTTTGAAGGAGTTCCGTGCCCAGCCGCCCCCGCCCCCGTCCGCACGCGGTCTTCCGGCACGCCTTCGCGGGGCGCTCCTCGCGCGCCGCCGCCCTGACGGCGGGCAGCGTGCTCCTGGCACTGGGCGCGACCCTGCTGCCGCCCCCGGCCCTGACGCCGTTCGCGCGCGCCGCCGACGCCGCGGCGCCCTGGTCCGACACCGAGGCGCCCACCCAGCGCACCGGGACCGCGGCGGGCCGTGACCACGAGGTCGGCGCCGACCGCACCGACGCCGCCGGCCGCAACGACCTCGACCCGGCGGACCTGGAAACGGGCGACGGCGCCCTGCCGCTGCACGACGGCGGCAACGGGTTCGCACCGGTCGAGCCGGAGGCGGCGCAGACCGCCCTCGAACCGAGCACCGAGACCACCGAAGAGGACGGCACGACCGGCTACGACCCGGACGAGAGCGTCGAGATACCCGCCGAACGGTCTTCCACCTCAAAGGAGTTCAGCAACCCCGACGGCACCCGTACCACCCGCGTCTACACCGAGCCCGTGCACTACGAGGACGCGGCCGGCAGCTGGCAGGACATCGACACCTCGCTGGTCCCGGCCGACCAGGCCAAGGGCGCTCCCGAGGCCGCGAAGACGGACAGCGACCGGCTGGCTGCAGCCTCCGACGACACCGGACTCACCCTCGCCCCGCAGGGCGACGACCCGGCCCTGGCCCGGCTGACGCTGGACGAGGGGCAGCACGCGGTCGGCTTCGGGCTCGACGGCGCGTCGGGCACCACTGCGCAGGTTTACGGCGACACCGCGCACTACGCCGGCATCCGTCCGGGCGCGGACGTGACCCTTCAGGCGACGCACGGCGCGGTCAAGGAGACCATCGTCCTCGACTCGTCCGACGCCCCACACGTCTGGACGTTCCCGCTCGACCTCGACGGGCTCACCCCCTCCCTGGACGAGCACGGCGCGGTCCTCCTGAAGGACGCCGACGGCGCCGCCCAGGCCGTCATCCCCAAGGGCTGGATGGAGGACTCCTCGCACGACCCGGAGACCGGCGGCCCCGCCCTCTCCGGCGACGTCGACTACGCCCTCACCGAGCAGGACGGCCACTGGTCGCTGAAGGTCGAACTGGACGACGCCTGGCTCGACGCGCCGGAGCGCGTCTACCCGGTCAAGGTCGACCCGAGCGTGGACGACATCGACAGCAACGGTGACGCCTTCGTCCAGAACTCCTGGCCCGACAGCAACTTCGCCGGCGACGACGAGCTGAAGATCGGCAGCTACGACGCGGGTACCAGCCGCGCCATGAGCCTCATGCGGTTCAACAACGTCACCAGCAAGCTCAAGAACCGGTACATCCTCAACGCGGACCTGGGCCTGTTCAACGTCTGGTCATCCAGCTGCAGCGCCCAGAAGATGACGGTCAACCAGGTCACCGGCTCGTGGAGCTCCACCACGGTCACCTGGAACAACCGCCCGGCGAGCTTCGACCACCTGATCGCCACCGACTCGTTCGCGTACGGTGAGAACTGCGGTGGCTCGAAGTGGCGGACCATCGACCTCGGCAACAAGGGCGTCGACCTCGTCCAGGGCTGGGTCGACGGCTCGATCACCAACAACGGCCTCGCGATCTGGGCCGACTTCGAGAGCTCCGGCCCCTGGAAGCGCTTCGGCAGCGCCAACTCCGCCAACAAGCCGTACCTCAGCGTCACCCACAGCGCGTACGGCGCGCAGTACACCGTCGGCTCCCAGACCGCCCCGCTCACGGGCGGCCAGAGCGGTGAGGTGGACGTCACCGTCAAGAACACCGGCGACTTCACCTGGGAGCCGCAGGGCTGGAACGAGGTCCGCCTCGGCACCCGCGTCCGCAACTACAGCACCGGCGCCCTCATGGAGCAGAAGGCGTTCACCCGCCTCGACGAGCGCCTGACGCCGGGCGACGACTCGACACTGAGCGCCCGGATACCCCCGCTTCCGCCGGGCAAGTACAAACTCAACTTCGACGTGCAGCGGCTGCGCGATCAGAAGTGGTTCTCCACCGAGAGCGTCCCGGTCGCCACCGTCACCGTCACCTCCCAGGACATCGGCCCCCGGGTCACCGACGTCTACCCGCACCCCGGCGGACAGGTCGGCAGCCTCACCCCGACCCTGTTCATGGACACCGAGACCGTCGACCACTACCCGGCCGGCGCCGCGATCGACCACTACTTCGAGGTCTGCTCGGGCACCGCGGCCAAGCCCACCGGCTGCGTCAACTCCGGCTGGCAGACCAAGCGGACCTGGAACGTCCCCGCGGCCAAGCTGACCTGGGGCAAGCAGTACATCTGGCGCGTCAAGGCCCGCGAGAACGGCCTGGCGACCGCGCTCAGCCCCTTCTACACCTTCACCACCGCCGTCGAGCAGCCCGCGATCACCTCGCACCTCGGCGACCAGGGACCGGTCGGTGACGGCCGCGAGGTCGACCCCGGCATCGGCAACTACACCACCACCGACACCGACGCGACCGTCGCCACGACCGGCCCCGGCCTGACCGTGGCCCGCACCTACAACAGCCGCGACCCGCGCTCCGACAACGCCTTCGGGGCCGGCTGGACCACCCGCTACGACATGCGGATCGCGCCCGACGGGGACGGCACCGGCAACGTCGTCGCCACCCTGCCCACGGGCCGCCAGGTCCGCTTCGGCAAGAACCCCGACGGCAGCTACGCACCCCCGTACGGCAGCTTCTCCACCCTCACCTCGGTCACCGGCGGCGGCTGGCAGCTGACCGACAAGGACCAGACCTCGTACGTCTTCGACGGCGACGGGCGCCTCACCCGGGTCACCGACTACCGCGACCGTGCCCAGACCCTCACGTACAACACCTCCGGCGAGCTGACCACCGTCACCGCGGCCGGTGGCCGTGTCCTGCACCTCACCTGGTCCGGCGGCCACGTCAAGACGGTCACCACCGACGCCCCGGCGGCCGGCGCGGACCCGCTGACCTGGACGTACACCTACGACGGCGACCGGCTGACCCAGGTCTGCGGCCCCGAGGACACCACCGGGCACTGCACCGCCTACAGCTACGGCGACGGCTCGCACCACCGCACCGTCGTCCACGACGCCGGACCGTTCTCCTACTGGCGCCTGGACGAGAAGGACGGCGCCACCGACGCCGCGAGCGACCTGCCGCTCGACCGCGACGAGCACGCCGCGACGTACCAGGACGTCCAGCTCGGCACCCCCGGCGCGCTCAAGGGCAGCGCTGACACCGCCGCCACCTTCAACGGCACCACGTCCTACGTGCAGCTGCCGGACCAGCTGATCTCCGACACCCCGTACCTCACCGCCGAACTGTGGTTCCGCACCACCGGCAGCGGTGTCCTGCTCAGCTACCAGGACCACACCCTGGAAGAGGCCACCGCCGGCAAGAACACTCCCGCCCTCTACGTCGGCACCGACGGAAAGCTGCGCGGCGAGTTCTGGAACGGCAAGGCCGCGCCCATCACCTCGGCCGGCACCGTCAACGACGGCACCTGGCACCACGCGGCCCTCACCGCCGCGGGCAATACCCAGACGCTGTACCTCGACGGCAAGAAGGCCGGCAGCCTCAGCGGCGACATCACCCAGTACGACCAGCGCTTCGTCTACCTCGGCGCCGGCTACTGGAACGGCTGGCCCGCCACCACTGGCACGATCGGCCACCTCACCGGCGACATCGACGAGGCAGCCGTCTACAGCCGCCCCCTCGGCGCGAGCACCATCGCCCAGCACTACGCCGCCGCCCAGGTCGCCCAGCAGCTCACCAAGGTGACCCTGCCCAGCGGGCGCGGGCACTCCGCGGTCGCGTACGACACCGTGCACGACCGGGTGTCCTCCTACACCGACGCGAACGGCGGCGATTACACACTCTCCGACCTCGCGGCGACCGGGACCGACGCCAAGCCCGCCACCGACGACCAGGACGCCGTCGACGGCACCACCACCCTCACCGTCACGGTCACCGACCCCGAGAAGCGCACGTCCGCTTACACGTACGACCCGCTTCAGGGCAACCGGCTCATCAGCCGGCGGGACGCGGCGGGCCACACCGGCACCTTCGCCTACGACACCGGCGGCTTCCTGGCCGCCACCACCGGCCCCGACGGCACCGTCACCCGCTTCGGCAACGACGAACGCGGCAACAAGGTCTCCCAGACAACCTGCCGGGACGCGGCCGACGAGGCCACTTGCCACACCTCGTACTACGCCTACTACCTGAACGCCTCCGACCCGCTCGACCCCCGCAACGACCAGCTCACCGCCGTACGCGACGCCCGCTCGGCGAGCGCGTCCGACAACACGTACAAGACGACGTACGGCTACGACGCCCACGGCGACCGCACGTCCACCACGACCCCGGCCACCCCGGACTTCCTCTCCGGCCGCACCGAGTCCTCCACCTTCACCGACGGCACCGAGAGCGCGGCGGGCGGCGGCACGGTCCCGGCGGGCCTGCTCGCCGACACGACGGACGCCCGGGGCGGGGTGACCGAGCGCGCGTACACCGCGGCGGGTGACCTGGCCGAGGTGACCGATCCGGCGGGCGTGGCCACCGCGTACGCCTACGACGCGCTCGGCCGCGAGACCTCCCAGACGGAGACGTCCGACGCCCAGCCCGATGGCGTCACCACGACGACCGTTTACGACGGCGAATCCCGGCCGGTCACGGTGACCGATCCCGCCGTCACCAACGCGGTCACCGGCAAACAGCACCGGGCGAGGACCAGGTACACCTACGACGCCGACGGCAACGTCCTCACGGAGTCGGTCTCCGACACCTTGGGTGGCGACCCGGCCCGCACCACCGAGCGCGGCTACGACACGCACGGGCGGCAGAAGTCGGAGACCGACCCGTCCGGGGCGACCGAGACCAGCACCTACGACGTGTTCGGCCACCGTGTCGCCGGCACCACGGCCGACGGCCAGAGCTACGCGTACGCCTACACCGCGCTCGGCGCGGTCGCCGAGGTGACCCTGAAGGACTGGAAGGGCGACCCGAACAAACCGTCCGACCCCGTCGACAAGGTCATCGACTCCTACGCGTACGACCCGGCAGGCCGGCTCGCCGAGCACACGGACGCCATGGGCCGCACCACCCGCACCACCTACTACGACGACGGGCTGGAGGCCCGGCAGATCCTGACCGGGTTCCACGACCCGGACGGCACCACCCGGGACCTCGTCCTGAGCGAGAAGAAGTACGACGCCGCGGGCAACCTCACTTCCGAGACCACCGGCAACGGCACCGTCACCACCGCCTACGAGGTGGACGCGGCCGGCCGCACCACCGCCGAGGTACTCGACCCGGCCGGCCTGGCGCGGCGCACCGCCTACACCTTCGACGCGTCCGGCGCCGTTCTCACCGAGACGCACACCGGAGCGGCCGGCAGCCGCGCCGAGAAGGTCACCTACGAGCGCGACATCACCGGCGAGGCCACCCGCCTGACGGTGGAAAACGGCGACGAGGACCTGGTCACCACCCGGACCGTGGACGACCGCGGCCTGGTGCTGTCCGAGACCTCGGCGCGGGGCAACGCACCCGGTGCGGACGCCGCCGCGTACACCACCGACTACGGCTACGACGCGGTCGGCCGCCAGATCGAGGCGAAGGCGCCCCCGGTCACCGCGGAGACCCGCAACGGCGGTGCGAGCACCGTCCGCCCGGTCACCCGCACCGGCTACAACGCCTTCGGCGACCCGACCGACCAGCAGGACCCCGACGGGAACGTCACGCACACCACGTACGACGGACTCGGCCGGGAGACTGCCACCACCCTGCCCGGCTACACCCCGCCGGGCGGTTCCCCGCTCGTCACCCGCACCTCCCGCACCTACGACTCCGCGGGGCGGCCGGTCACCGAGACGGACGAGCTGGGCGGGGTCACCACCTACACCTACGACCAGCTCGGCAACCTCGCCGGGGTGACCCGGCCGGCCCCCGCCGAGGGCGCCGACCGGCCCGTCACCACGATGACGAACGACCTCCTGGGCGAGCAGCTGTCGGTCACCGGGCCCACCGGCGCCCGCTCCGAGGCCACCTACGACGACCTCGGGCGGCAGATCACCTCGACCCGGCTGGAGCGCACACCCGCTCCGGGCGCCTTCACCACCACGCTGACGTACGACGACGCCGGCAACCTGGTCGCCACGAAGAGCCCCACTGGGCTCACCGAGGGCAGCGAGTACAACGCGGCCGGCGAGCCGGTCTCACAGACCGACACCGCCGGGAAGAAGACGCTCCACACCTACGGGCCGACGGGGCTCACCACCTCGACCACCACCCCGCAGGGCCGGACCACCCGCGCCGGATTCGACCTGGCCGGGCGCGCCGTCTCCGCCTCCGACGAGGACGCCACGGGCAAGGTGCTGAGCACCCGCAGCTCGACGTACGACGCCGACGGCAACCCCGTCACCGTCACGGACGCCCTGCACCACACCGTCCGGCAGAGCTACGACGCGCTGGGGCGGCTCACCGAGCTGGTCGAGCCCGTCGACGCCGAGACGTCCATCACCACCACCTTCGGCTTTGACGCCGCCGGCCGGCGGACCCGGCTGACCGACGGCCGGGGCAACACCACCTGGACCACCTTCACCAGCCACGGGCAGCCGGAGTCGATCGTCGAGCCGTCCACCACGGCTGACCCGGCCGAGGCCGACCGCACCTGGACCACGGTGTACGACGCGGGGGGGGGGGGGGGGGGGGGGGGGGGGGGGG
>NZ_JBMNDO010000168.1:0-13095 GCF_052542855.1 Streptomyces sp. SAS_281 | reverse complement strand
CCCCCCCCCCCCCCCCCCCCCCCCCCCCCCCCCCCACCCCGGACCGACGAGCAGCTCGAAGGCCCCCGGTTCCACGACCCGCAGGCCCTCGGCGTCCACCAGGGCGCACGCGGCGACCGGCAGTTCGATCGTCACCTCGCGCGACTCGCCCGGAGCCAGCCGGATCTGCCGGTAGGTCTTCAGCTCCTTCTCCGCCCACGTCACGGAGGTCACCAGGTCGCTCACGTACGCCTGGACGGTCTCCAGCGCGGGACGCCCGCCGGTGTTGCTCACCGTGACGCGCGCCCGCAGCGTGTCGCCCGCGCCCAGGACGTCGGTCAGCACCTCCAGGCCCGTGTAGGCGACGGTCGTGTAGCTCAGGCCCTCGCCGAAGGCGAACGCGGGCCGCTGGGTCAGGTCCGCGTACCGCGCACCGTGCTGGCCGCGCAGCTGGTTGTAGTACGTGGGCTGCTGCCCGGCATGGCGCGCGAAGGACACGGGCAGCCGCCCGGACGGCTCGACGAGCCCGAGAACCAGCTCGGCCACCGCGCGGCCGCCCTGCATGCCCGGGTTGAAGGCGTACACGATCGCCGACGCGCGGTACGCGGACGGCGGCAGCACCAGCGGCTTCGAGGCGATGACGACCACGGTGAACGGCTTGCCCGTCGCGGCGAGCGCGTCCAGCAGCGCGATCTGGCCGCCGATCAGCTCCAGGGTCGCGGTCGAGCGCCCCTCACCGATCAGCTCGATGCGGTCGCCCACCACGGCGACGACATGGTCGGCGGCCTCGGCCGCGGCAACCGCCTCCGCGATCAGGTCGCCGGACGGTTCGCACGGGACGACGATCTCGGGGCGCGGCTGGCCGTCCGGGAAGAAGGCCCCCTCCGGGTCGGGGCCCACCGTCAGGATGTCGGCGCCGCGCGCGTGGGTGACGGTCCAGCCGGCGGGCACATGCTCCCGGAAGCCGTCCAGGACGGTACGGATCATGGCGCGCGGATGGCCGTCCGGCAGCCAGTCCGCCTGGCCGGAGGAGCCCGCCCAGTCCCCGAGCTGAGTCTGCGCGTCATCGGCGTTGGGACCGATCACGGCGACCGTACGCGGTGCCGCGCCGGCGTCCGCGACCGCCCGCCCGTCCGCCCCGGCCTCGAAGCCGCCGTCCAGGGGCAGGGTGCCGTCGTTGGACAGCAGCACCAGCGAGCGGCGGGCCGCCTCCAGGTTCAGCTCGGCGTGCCCGGCGCTGCCGATGACCGCCTGCTGCCGGTCCCGGTCGGGGTGGCGCGGGTTCTCGAAGAGGCCCAGTTCGAACTTGAGCGTGAGGATGCGCGCGACCGCCGCGTCGATGTCCGCCTCGGCGAGCCGGCCGGCCGCCACGGCTTGCTGCGCCCCCTCGAAGAAGTCGGGCGTGGTCATCACCATGTCGTTGCCCGCCCGGACCGCGGCGGCCGCCGCCTGGGTGTGGTCGGCGTACACCTTCTGCTCCCACACCATGCGCCCGACGTTGTCCCAGTCGGTCACCAGCGTGCCGGTGTAGCCCCACTCGCCGCGCAGCACCTCGTTGAGCAGCCAGTTGTTGACGGTGACGGGGACGCCGTCCATCGACTGGTAACCCAGCATGAACGTACGGCAGCCCTCCTTGGCGACCCGCTCGAACGGCGGCAGGAACCAGGAGCGCAGCTTGCGGCGCGAGATGTCGGCCTCGCTCGCGTCCCGGCCGCCCTGGGTCTCGGAGTAGCCCGCGAAGTGCTTGGCGCACGCCAGGATCGCCGTAGGGTCGTCCAGCCCCTCACCCTGGTAGCCGCGCACCATCGCCGACGCCAGTTCGCCGATGAGGAAGGGGTCCTCGCCGAACGTCTCGCTGACCCGCCCCCAGCGCAGGTCCCGGGTGATGCACAGCACCGGCGAGAACGTCCAGTGCACCCCGGTCGCGGCCACCTCGACGGCGGTCGCCCGCGCCACGCGCTCCAGCAGCTCCGGGTCCCAGCTCGCGGCCATCCCGAGCTGCGTCGGGAAGATGGTGGCGCCCTCCCAGAAGGAGTGCCCGTGGATGCAGTCCTCGGCGACCAGGAGCGGGATGCCCAGCCGGGTCCGGCGGGTCAGCTCGGCGGCCTCCAGGACGCGTTCGGGCGAGGCGTGCAGGATGGAGCCCGCGTGCATCTCCTCGATGTGCTGCCGTACCCCGTCCTTGGCGTTCAGCTGGAGCATCTGGCCGACCTTCTCGGGCAGCGTCATCCGGCCCAGCAGATCGGAGACGCGCTCCGGAATGGACAGGCGGGGGTCGAGATAGGGCAGGGAGGAGCCCACGGGCTTTCCTTTCACGACGTCGGCGACGTTCTCATCGGACGGTATGCGGAGGCTGTGCGCTCCGGGGACCACCGTACGCCGAATACCGACCTAGTGGTAAGTAAGTAGGATGCGAACATGTGCGGCGAGGGCTGCCGAGACGACCGGGGAGCGTGCCGAGTGACCGGCGACGAGCGGCGTGGATACGCGAAGGGCCGGGCGAAACGCGGGCAAATCCTCGACCAGGCCATGGCCATGTTCGGTGAGGCCGGCTACCGGGGCGCCTCGCTGCGGGTGATCGCCACCCGCTGCGGCATCTCGCATCCCGGACTGCTGCACCACTTCCCGACCAAGGAATCCCTGCTGCTCGCCGTCCTCGAACACCGCGACGCCGTGGATGGCCAGTGGCTGGAGGCGGGCCGCCCCACCGGCGTCGACCGGCTGCGCCGGCTGGTCGGACTCGCGGCGCTCAACGCGGAGCGGCGCGGCATAGTCGAGCTGTTCTGCGTGCTGTCCGCCGAGGCCACCTCCGCCGACCACCCGGCCCACTCCTACTTCGTGGAGCGCTACCGGTGCTCGGTCCTGTCCACAGCGGTCTCGTACACCGAGGCACGCGAGAAGGGCGTGCTGCGCGAGGACATCGACCCGCGCGAGGCGGCACAGCAGCTCATCGCACTGATGGACGGACTGCAGATCCAATGGCTGCTCGGCGACGGCGCGACCGATATGGCCGGGGTCCTGCACGCGCATGTGCAGGCGCAGTTGACGGTGCCGTTCTGAGCCGACGCGGCGGGCGCCGCGAGAGGCGGCGCCTCCACACCTCTTTACGGGCTTGTCATGTGCCGGTAACTTCCCTGCTGCAAGAGATTGCAGCAATATTCCGGCTTGATTTACAAGCTCGCTCGGACCTTGAGGCGCGTCAGGGTCTCCGGCGGGATCGCGCGGGCCCCACCTCCCGCGCATCGGACGCCACGGCTTCGCCGCCGTCGTGGCCCTTCCCTGGAGACACCATGAAACGCAACGCCCACCGGCTGCTGAGACGCACCCTGGCGTCCGCCGCTGCCGCCGCCGCGGTGTGCGGGCTGCTCACCGCGCTGCCGGACACCGGCCTCGACGCGCGGCCCGTCGCCGCCGCCGACGCGACGACCACCGTCTTCTACTACACCAAGACGAAGAACTGGGCCGCCTACAACCTGCACTACGCCCCCGACGGCGGCGCGTGGACGACCGTGCCGGGAGTGGCCATGGACGCCGCCTGCACCGACTGGGTCAAGAAGACCGTCCCGCTCGCCGGAGCCGAGGGCATCCAGGCGACCTTCAACAACGGCTCGGGGGTCTGGGACAACAACGGAGGCAAGAACTACGACCTGGGCAGCGGCAACATCACCGTCAAGGACGGGGTCGTCGCCCACAGCGACCCGTGCGCGGACAGCGGTGATCCCGGCCCGAGCCCCACTCCGACCGCTGCGGCGCACACCGCGTCGGTGTACTACTCCACCGCCACCGTCGGCTGGACGACCACCAATCTGCACTACCGGCCCGCCGGAGGTTCCTGGACCGCCGTGCCCGGCGTCGGCATGGAACCGGCCTGCACCGGCTGGGTGAAGAGGACGGTCGACCTCGGCGCCGCGACCTCCATGAAGGCCGCGTTCAACAACGGCAACGGCGTCTGGGACAACAACAACGGCGGCGACTACACGATCCCGGCCGGCCTCAGCACCGTGAAGGACCGCGCGGTCGTCGAGGACGCCGCGGACCCGTGCGCCGCCGCACCCGCCGACACCGAGGCGCCCACCGCGCCCTCGGCGGTCACGGCGAAGGCCGACGGTGTCGCGGTCGTACTCGGCTGGGAACCCTCCACGGACAACACCGGGGTGACCCGCTACCAGGTCACCCGCACGGGCGGCACGAAGGGCGGCGTCGTCACCGATGTGACCTCCACCGTGCTCTCCGAATCCGGGCTGGAGGAACACACCACCTACACCTACACCGTCAAGGCGGTCGACGCGGCGGGCAACGCCTCCGCCGCCTCCGCGCCCGCCGAGGCGACCACGGGCGACAAACCGCCCGCGGCGGCCCAGGGCACACCCCTCGGCACCGACCCCCGCAAGGACCCGATCTACTTCGTCCTCACCGCCCGCTTCAACGACGGCGACGCGAGCAACAACCGGGGCGGCAGCCAGGACGTGAAGTCCGGCAACGCGGCCAACGACGACCCCATGTTCCGAGGGGACTTCAAGGGCCTGGTCAACAAGCTGGACTACATCAAGGGGCTCGGCTTCTCGGCGATCTGGATCACCCCGGTCGTCCTGAACCGCTCCGACTACGACTACCACGGCTACCACGGATACGACTTCTACAAGGTCGACCCCCGCCTGGAGTCCGCCGGAGCCTCCTACCAGGACCTCATCAACGCCGCCCACGCCAAGGGCATCAAGATCTACCAGGACGTCGTCTACAACCACTCCTCGCGCTGGGGCGCCAAGGGCCTGTTCACGCCGACCGTCTACGGCGTCCGTGACACGCAGTGGAGCTGGTACTACGAGGAGCGGAACGAGGGCTTCGAGTACGACGGACTCACCGTCGAACCCAAGAGCGGCAAGTCCTACTACAACGGCGACATGTGGTCCACGGCCGAACCCGCGGGCAACACGTGTCTCAACTGGGGCAAGCCGACCGGCGGCAAGTCCGCCGAGGGCTACACCGTCTACAACTGCCAGTGGCCCAACCCCACATCCGGGATGTTCCCGAAGGAGTACTACCACGCCTGCTGGCTCGGCAACTGGGAGGGCGAGGACTCCCGCTCCTGCTGGCTCCACGAGGACCTGGCCGACTTCAACACCGAGTCCGCACCGGTGCAGAACTACCTGATCGGCGCCTACGACAAGTACATCGACATGGGCGTGGACGGCTTCCGCATCGACACCGCGGTGCACATCCCGCGCACCACCTGGAACCGCCGCTTCCTGCCCGCGATCCAGGAGCGGGTCACCCAGCGGTTCGGCGCCGAGGCCGCGAAGAACTTCCTCGTCTTCGGCGAGGTCGGCGCCTTCGTCAACGACAAGTGGAACCGCGGCTCGGTCAACCACTCGGCGCAGTTCTTCACCTGGAAGGAACGCAAGGAGTACGACGCCGACGACACCAAGGCCGCCCTGGAGATGTACGAGTACGAGGAGAAGCTCGGCACCGGCAACCAGCCGACCTCCACCAACGCCTTCCTCGACGGGAACAGCTATCACACCCCGGACCACAGCCAGTTCTCCGGCATGAACATCATCGACATGCGCATGCACATGAACTTCGGTGACGCCACCAACGCGTTCAACAACGGCAAGGACTCCGACGACTCCACCAACGACGCCACCTACAACGTCGTCTACGTCGACAGCCACGACTACGGGCCCAACAAGAGCAGCGAGCGCTACGCGGGAGGCACCGACGCCTGGGCCGAGAACATGTCGCTGATGTGGACGTTCCGCGGCATCCCCACCCTCTACTACGGATCGGAGATCGAGTTCCAGGCCGGCAAGAAGATCGACTGCGGCCCCACCTGCCCCCTGGCCACCACCGGCCGCGCCTACTACGGCGACCACCTCGCGGGCAGCGTCACCGCCTCGGAGTTCTCGCAGGTCGACTCCGCGTCCGGTGAGGTCGCCAACACCCTCGCCCAGCCCCTGGTCAAGCACCTCCAGCGGCTCAACCTGATCCGCCGGGCCGTGCCCGCCCTCCAGATGGGCCAGTACTCCACCGAGGGCATCAGCGGCCAGATGGCGTACAAGCGCCGCTACACCAGCGGATCGGCCGACAGCTTCGCCCTGGTCACCGTCACGGGCGGCGCCTCGTACACCGGCATCCCCAACGGCACCTACAAGGACGCCGTCACCGGTGACACCCGGGTCGTCACCGACGGAAAGCTCACCGTCGACGCCCCGGGCAAGGGCAACATGCGCGTGTACGTGCTGAACGGCCCAGGAAAGATCGGCGCCGCGGGCCCCTACCTGAAGTGACCCGTACGCGCAGGTGCCCCGGGGCCCGGGGCACCTGCGCCTCATGCACGGCCCTCCCTACGTGCCCAGCAGCTCCGCCCGGCCGATCATGGCCGTCGAGCCCGGAGCCGTACACGCGAAGGCACCCGCCACCGCCCCCAGCCGGGCGCACTCCGACGGCTCACGCCCGTCCAGCCTGCCGTACAGGAAGCCGGTGACGAACGCGTCGCCCGCCCCGTTGCTGTCGACCACGGGCGCCGGCGGCGCGACCGCCGCGATGTGCACCGGTTCGTCGCCGCCGTCACGGGTGAGGAGGTACGAGCCCTCCGCGCCCGCCGTGGCCACCACCGTCGTGGCCCGGCCCTCGCGCAGGATCTCCCGCATCAGCGCGGGCGCGCGCTTCCCGGCCGCCGCCGCGCTGAAGAAGACCAGATCGGACCGGAGGGCGAACTCCCGCTGGTGGTCGCTGCGTCCGTCCCAGTCGTGCAGATCCGTGGAGACCGGCAGCCCCAGCGCCTCGATGTCGTCGTACAGGAACCGGGTGAAGTCCGTGATCGACAGATGGACATGGCGCGCCCGCCGCAACCGGGGCAGATAGAACTCCCGCGGCATCCGCAGGTCCTCCGGGTCCCGGGCGTCGTAGAACGACATCCGCCGGCCCGTCGCGTCCACCAGGTTCACCGCCCGCCGCGTCCCGGCCGGGGAGATCACCGCGTGGAACTCCACGTCACCCTTCGCCAGCCGCTCGCGCACCTGCGCACCGATCCAGTCGTCGCCGACGCAGTCGAGGAACACCACGTCGAGCCCCAGCGCACGGGCGCCGAGCGCCACGTTCCCGCCGGTCTGGCCGGGCCACTCCCGGATCGGGCCGACCATCACCGAGTCGGCCAGGGGGACCGGCAGGGCGTCGACGCGGACGATCGTGTCCACCCCGCTGCCGCCGACCACCACGATGTCGTATTCCGTTGGCTGTTGGACCACTGAGCCCCCTCTCGCGTACCCGCCGCGCCCAGTATCGCCCACCGGTCCGCCCGCTCGACGCGCGCCCGGGACCCCCGCTGGCTAGGCTCGACCGGGGGCCGACAACCTGTTCCATGGAGGCTCACGCCATGATGCTGTTGCCCGAACCGCGCGATATCCCGCCGCGCCTCGCCACCGGCGCGTTCATCCTCAACTCCGGCCTCGGCAAGCTCAAGGCCGACGAGGGGACCGCCCAGGGGCTGCACGGTATGGCCAGCAACGCCTATCCGTTCCTCGGCAAGCTGGAACCCGCCCGGTTCACCCGGTTGCTCGCCTATTCCGAGATCGCGGTCGGCGTCACCCTGCTGGCGCCCTTCGTACCGACCCGGCTCGCCGGGCTGCTCCTCACCGGGTTCTCCGGGGGGCTCTTCGGCCTCTATCTGCGGACCCCCGGCATGCGGGAGCCCGGCAGCATCCGGCCTACGCAGGACGGCATCGCGCTCGCCAAGGACTCCTGGATGCTGGGCATCGGCCTGGGCTTCCTCGGCGCCGGCGGCAACCGCGTCCGCGCCAGCGCGAAGTGCCGCACCCGGCGCAGGTGCGCGCACTGACCCCACGCCGCCGTCACGTGTGGACCCGGGCCATCAGCAGCGCCACGTCGTCGTGGCCGTCCGGGTCCCGCAGCTCCCGCAGCAGCCGGTCGCACGTCGCGTCGAGCGAGGCGTCCGGGGTACGGAGCAGCCCCAGCAGTGTCTCCAGGCGGCTGTCGATGTCGTCCTCCCGGGTCTCCACCAGACCGTCCGTGTACAGCACCAGCCGGTCGCCCGGGCCGAGCGGAACCGTGACATCGCTGAACGGCACCCCGCCCACCCCCAAGGGCACCCCGGCCGGGAGATCCAGCAGCACCGGCTCACCGCCCTCCGGGATCAGCACCGGCGGCAGATGCCCCGCCGTGGACACCCGGCACCGCCCGGCACCCGGGTCGTACACCGCGTAGACACAGGTCGCGAACCACGGGTCCAGGCCGGCGGTGATCTCGTCCAGGTGCCCCAGCACCTCGGCGGGTTCCAGGGAGAGCCGCGACAGCGTCTGGGTGGCGGTGCGCAGCCGCCCCATCGTGGTGGCCGCGTTGATCCCGCTGCCCATCACGTCGCCCACCACCAGGGCGGTCCCGCCGTCGCGCAGCCCGATCACGTCGAACCAGTCCCCGCCGACCTCATAGCGCGAGGCGGCCGGCCGGTAACGGGACACCACGTCGAGGCCCGCCGGGTCGTCATGGTTGCGCGGCAGCATGCTGCGCTGAAGCGTCAGCGCGGTCTCCTGCTGCTGGCGGTAGAGGCGGGCGTTGTCGATGGAGACCGCGGCCCGGGCCGCCAGCTCGGCGGCCAGCGCCTCGTCCTCCGCCGTGAACGGCAGCGGGTTGTCCGTCCGGATCAGGTCGATCGCCCCCAGCACCTCGCCCCGCGCGATCAGCGGCACCGCCAGGTACGAGTGCGCGCCCGCCTCGGCCAGCAGGGCGGCCGACTGCTCGTCGCGGGCCACCCGGGCCAGCTTCTCCGCGTCGAGATACGGCTCCCGCACCGGCCGCGCCGTCCGCACACATCGGGTGACGAGGCGGTCGGCGCCGTAGCGGGCGGCCCGGCCCGGTGGGTCGGCCGCCTCCACCACGGGCGTCGGCCGGGCGGCGACGACGGCGAGGGCCCGGATGAGGAGCGGGCCGTCGGAAGGCCCGGGGCGCCCCTTCAGGACGCTGTCCAGTACGTCCACCGCGGCGACGTCGGCGAGCTGCGGCACGGTGACCTCGGCCAGCTCCAGGGCCGTCTGCTCCAGGTCGAGCGTGGTGCCGATGCGCACCGAGGCGTCGGCGATCAGCGCGAGGTGCTGCCGGGCCCGCTCCGCCTCGGCCGCCGCGCGGTAGCGGTCGGTGACATCGATCAGCGATGCGGCGATGCCCAGCACCCGCCCCGCGGAGTCGTCCAGCCGGTACAGCGACACCGACCAGGCGCGGTCGCTGTCCGGCGCGGTGGGGGAGCGCCCGACCACCTGGCGCGACACCTGCGGCACACCGCTGTCCAGGACCTCCCGCGCCGCCGCCTCCAGACCGTCCGGGCCCAGGAACGACAGCGCCTCGGCCATCGGCCGCCCCAGGTGCTCCGCGGCGCTCACGCCGTCCATCCGTTCCAGCGCGGCGTTGGCGGACAGGAAGCGCAGCTCGGGGTCCAGCACCGCGAGGCCGATCGGCGACTGGTCGACCAGGCCCACCGACAGCGCGAGATCCCGCTCCACCCGGCGCAGCACCTCCCCGTCGGCCGCCAGCCCCAGCGCGTAGAAGTCACCCCGGTCGTCCTGCAACCGCATGTTCCGGAACTCCAGCAGCCGGGTGGTGCCGTCCTTGTGCCGTACGGGGAAGACCCCGGCCCATGCCTCGCCGCTCCCCATCACCTGGCCGAAGAGGCGGAGCACCAGCTCGAAGTCCTCCTCGTCGACCAGCACCCGGGCGGCGAACTCGCCCAGCGCCTCCTCCGCGGAATACCCCAGCAGCCGTTCGGCCTGCGGGCTCCACAGGACGATGCGGCCCTGGGTGTCCAGGACGAGCGCGGCCACCCCGAGGACGTCGAGCAGACCGCTCTCGGACGCCCGGCGCGCGCCCGCCCGGTGGGCCTCGCCCCAGCCGATCCGCATGTCATCAGTGCCGCCCACGGACGATCCTTCCCAGCCGTCACCGTGCCCGACGCAGGCCCGCCGTCTCCCATGATCGCCCCTGAGCCGCCGCCCCCGCAGCTTCGGGGGAACGTGAAGAGGACGCGAAGGAAGGGCCATGGGGGTTTCGGGGGCGAAATGCCGGTCACCCGCAGCGTACCGAGGCAAA
Organism: Streptomyces sp. SAS_281; assembly: GCF_052542855.1. Lineage (NCBI taxonomy): Bacteria > Bacillati > Actinomycetota > Actinomycetes > Kitasatosporales > Streptomycetaceae > Streptomyces > Streptomyces sp. SAS_281. The sequence continues at coordinate 3,021 of NZ_JBMNDO010000168.1, read as the reverse complement.
CGCGACGCACACGACCGTCAGGAGTGAGAGTCCATGGAGAACTGGCGCATGCACGCGGCCTGCCGCGACGAGGACCCGGACCTGTTCTTCCCCATCGGAAGCAGTGGCCCGGCGCTCGTCCAGGTCGAGGAAGCCAAAGCGGTGTGCCGACGCTGCCCCGTACAGCAGGAATGCCTGCGGTGGGCCCTGGAGAACAACCAGGACGCCGGGGTGTGGGGTGGTCTCGGGGAGAACGAGCGGCGCGCCCTGAAGCGCCGCACCCGGCACCGGACGCACCGCTCCGGATAAGTCGGACAAGGCAGGATGAAGCATGGACACCAAGACATGGATCATCGTCGGCGCGGTACTCGGCCTGCTCATGCTGGTCGTCGCCGGCGTCCTCCTGGTACGGGTCCTGAAGGCCAGGAAACTACTGGCCGAGGCTGGTGTCCCGCTGCACAACAAGGCGCTGGTCTGGGCGGCGGTGCTGTACACCGTGTCGCCGGTCGACCTGCTGCCGGACCCGGTCTACCTCGATGACATCGGGTTCCTCCTGCTGGCCCTGCGCTCGCTGCACAGCGCGGCGCGGGCCGCAGGGGTCGGCGGGCGGCAGGAGCGGCCTGCCCAGACCAAGTAGAACCTCGTTCCTTAGCGCTCCGCGCACCTTCCGCCGAACCCGGCGCGTTCTGATCGTTGACAGCTGGACGAGTACACGTCACTCTCCTGGGAGAGCGCTCTCCCAACCCGCCGCGGGATCCCCGTCCCGCACTCTTCCGCCAGGAGAGAATGTGCACAGAGCCGGTTCAGCCCTGCCCGCGAGACCCCGCGCGGGCACGCTGCTGATCACCCTTCTCGCCCTCGTCGCCTCGTCGCTGGTCATGCTGACCGCGTCCGGCGCCCGGGCCGCGGAATCCCTGCTGTCGCAGGGGAAGACCGCCACCGCTTCCTCGTCGGAGGGCGCCGGCTACGCGGCCTCGGCCGCCGTGGACGGCAACCTCACCGGCACCCGCTGGGCCAGCGCGTGGAGCGACCCGCAGTGGCTCCAGGTGGACCTGGGCGCCGCCGCCGACCTCAGCAGGGTCGTTCTGACCTGGGAGTCCGCCTTCGGCAAGGCGTACGAGATCCAGGCGTCCGACAACGGATCCGACTGGCGCACCCTGAAGACCGTCACCAACGGCGACGGCGGTACCGACGACCTCGCGGTCAGCGGTTCCGGCCGCTACGTCAGGATGCAGGGCACCGCCCGCGCCGGCGGCTACGGCTACTCCCTGTGGGAGTTCCAGGTGTACGGCACCACGGGCTCCGGCAACCCGGACCCCGGCACCGGCGGAGCCGTCCGCGTCACCGGTTCGCAGGGCAACTGGCAGCTCACCGTCGGCGGCAAGCCGTACCAGGTGAAGGGCCTGACCTGGGGCCCGTCCGTCAACGACGCGGCGCGCTACATGCCCGACCTGAAGTCCATGGGCGTCAACACCATCCGGACCTGGGGCACCGACGGCACCTCCAAGCCGCTGCTCGACGCGGCGGCGGCCAACGGCATCCGCGTGGTCAGCGGTTTCTGGCTGCAGCCCGGCGGCGGTCCGGGCGCGGGCGGCTGCGTCAACTACCTGACCGACGACGCCTACAAGTCCTCGTCGCTCACCGAGTTCGCCAAGTGGGTGGACACGTACAAGAGCCACCCCGGTGTGCTCATGTGGAACGTCGGCAACGAGTCGGTGCTCGGGCTGCAGAACTGCTACAGCGGTGACGAGCTGGAGAAGCAGCGCAACGCGTACACCAGCTTCGTCAACGACGTCGCGAAGAAGATCCACACCATCGACCCGGACCACCCGGTGACGTCCACCGACGCCTGGACCGGTGCCTGGCCCTACTACAAGCGCAATGCCCCCGACCTCGACCTGTACTCGATGAACTCCTACGGAGACATCTGCGGGGTCCGCACCGCCTGGGAGGCCGGCGGCTACACCAAGCCCTACATCATCACCGAGGGCGGCCCGGCCGGTGAGTGGGAGGTGCCGGACGACGCTAACGGGATCCCCGACGAGCCCACCGACGTGCAGAAGGCCGAGGGTTACACCAAGGCGTGGAACTGCGTCACCGCCCACCAGGGTGTCGCACTGGGCGCCACCTTCTTCCACTACGGCACCGAGCACGACTTCGGCGGCGTCTGGTTCAACGTGGTGCCGGACGGCAAGAAGCGGCTCTCGTACTACGCCCTGAAGAAGGCGTACAGCGGCTCCACCGCCGGTGACAACACCCCGCCCGTCATCAGCAACATGACGGTGCAGAACGCCGGAGGGGCGCCCGCGGGCAAGGAGTTCACCGTCCGCGCCGACATCCGCGACCCGGACAACGACCCGGTCACGTACAAGATCTACCTGAGCGGCAACTACGCGACCGGTGACAAGGCCCTGGTGGAGGCCACCTGGCGGTCCACCGGCAACGGCACCTTCGCGGTGACCGCGCCCGCGCGGCTCGGGGTGTGGAAGGTGTACATCCAGGCCGAGGACGGGCACGGCAACGCCGGCATCGAGACCAAGTCGGTGAAGGTCGTGGTGCCCCCGGTCAGCGGCACCAACGTCGCGCTCGGCCGCCCCGCGACCGCCACCTCCGCCCAGGCCGGCAGCAGCGGCTGCCCCTGCACCGCGGCGATGGCGACCGACGGACGGCTGGACACCCGGTGGGCCAGCGACTGGAGCGACCCTCAGTCCATCCAGGTCGACCTGGGCGAGCGGAAGTCGTTCCGCCACCTCCAGCTGGTGTGGGACCCGGCGTACGCCAAGTCCTACGAGGTGCTGGTCTCGGACGACGGCAACTCCTGGCGGTCGGTGTACACCACGACCACCGGGAACGGTGACGCCGACGACCTCGACATCGCGCAGACCGCCCGCTATGTGAAGCTCAACCTCACCCAGCGGGGCACGGCATGGGGCTACTCCCTCTGGGAGTTCGGCATCTACAGCTGACGACCGGGGGGGGGGGGGGGGGGGGGGGGGGGGGGGGGGGGGGGGGGGGGGGGGGGGGGGGGGGGGGGGGGGGGGG
>NZ_JBMNDO010000167.1:0-13120 GCF_052542855.1 Streptomyces sp. SAS_281 | reverse complement strand
GGCCTGCTCACCATCGAGCTGCCGCCGACCTCCTGGACAAAGGGCCCCGTCGCACGAGACGTCCGGTCGGTCAGAACAGGATGTCGTAGATCTGCCAGCCGTCCCCGACCTGCGACTTCGTCGCGAACGGAGCCGTCACCTTGCCGGTGGAGTGGTAGAACCAGAAATCTCCGGCCGAGTCCACACCGACCAGGTCGCCCCGGCCGTCACGGTCGAGGTCGCTCGGGCCGAGCAGCAGCTTGTACTTGCCCCAGCCCGAACCGATCTCAACCCGCTTGTCGTACGGCTTGGCGGCCGAACCGGTGCCGGTGTAGATCCACAGGACCCCGGACTTGTCCCGGGCCACGAAGTCCGCCTTGCCGTCGCCGTTCAGGTCGCCGGTGGAGACGATCGCGTCGTAGATCTGCCAGCCCGTGCCGATCTGGGCCTTGGGCTCGAAGGGCTTCGACGGCTCGCCGGTGCCCTTGTAGAAATAGATCACGCCGGAGCTGTTGCGGGCGATCATGTCGGCCTTGCCGTCACCGTCGAGGTCGCGCATGCCGTTGAGGCTGTTGTACTGGTTCCAGCCGCTGCCGACCTTGAGCCGGGCCATGTACGGCTTGTCCGGGTTGCCGCTGCCCCGGTAGTACCAGAGGACGCCGTCCTTGTCGCGGGCCACGAAGTCGCCCGTACCGTCCGCGCGCAGCGCGGTCATCGCGGTGAGCGCGGTGTAGCTGCCCCAGCCGTAGCCCGCCTGGTAGCGGCGGTAGTACGGGGAGGAGGCGCTGCCGGTGCCCTGGTACTGCCAGATCCGGCCGGCGCTGTCGCGGCCGATCATGTTGTAGCGGTCGGTCGCGGAGACCGGGGCGACGCTCGTGGAGGTCTGGACGTCGCTCGCCTTCACCCACGCCTGGCGGTGGTTGTAGCGGATCGGCAGATAGGACGTGGAACCGATGACGTCCGTCTGGGCCGAGCCGAACCAGTCGTCGCCCTTCACCTCGGCGCCGGCCAGCGTGTACCCCTGGCCGGAAGGCAGCGTGTACTTCGTCAGGTAGTCCGGGTTGTCCGTCGGGGCCTCCAGGCCCGCGGCCTCGTAGGCCGCGGTCTCCGGGTAGGCGCGCCCGTAGATCCGGACGGTCACCCCGGCCTTGGCCTTCACGACGCGCGGGGCCGCGGCGAGCGGCAGGGTGTACTGGCCGCCCGGGTTGTAGAACCACGCCTTCTTCCCGGCGTACCAGATCGCCGTCCAGTCGGCCTTCGCCTCGGCGACGACATAGGTGTCGCCCGCGCGGACCTTGTTGCCCCAGTTGGAGCCCTCGCTCCACAGTGCGGAGAAGTAGGGGTCGGTCAGCGTGGACGCGCTGGTGGACGCCGAGGTGTACAGGTAGCCGAAGTTCGCCGGCTGCTTGGTGACCGCCTTGGTGCCGTACGTCAGCTTGGGCTGGTTGGCCGTGGTGAACGGCGGCACCACCCGCACCAGCTGCCCCGCCTTGACCGGGCCGCCGGCGCCGCTCGCGCCCGTCGGGGCGCCCATCAGGCCCATGAAGTGGTTCCAGTCCCAGAACGGGCCCGGGTCCCAGTGGGTGTCCTTGGACTTCGCGTCCAGAAAGACGGGCACCTCGTCGTGGCCGATGATGTGCTCACGGTCCAGCGGGATGCCGTACTTGTCGGCCAGGAACTTCACCAGGGCCGCGGTCGACTCGTACTGCGACTCGCTGTACCAGCTGCCCTCCTTGATCGCGTAGCCCTCGTGCTCCACGCCGATCGAGTGCATGTTGAGCGACCAGTTGCCCGCATGCCACGCCAGGTCCTTGTTCTCGACCATCTGCGTGACCAGCCCGTCCGAGGCGCGGACCAGGTAGTTCGCGCTGGCAGCCGCGCTCGGGCTGGTGAGCGTGGTGAGCGAGCTCGCGTAGTCGCCCTCGGTGTCGTGGATCACGATCTGCCGGATGTCGACGCCCTTGTCGGGGCGCACGGCGGGCGTGTAGCTGCGCTGGCCCGTGCTCGACGTCTTGGCCTGCACGAAGTTGCAGTTCAGACCGGACGGGCACTCCGGGGTGGGGGTCGCGGCGGTGCTCGCGAAGGACGCGGCCAGCGGCACGTTCGCCGGCTTGACCGGCTGGACCGACGGGTCGGCGGGCAGCGAGACCTGCTGGCCGTCCTGGGTGACCGCGCTCTCGCCCGTACGGATCGAGTCGAAGACGCGCTTCGCGAAGAGGTCGGCCCCCTTCTTGTCCGGCGACTGGCTGAACCGCGCCACCGCCGGATACCACTGCGAGGCGTCGTCGGACAGGGAGCCCTTGGCGTCGCGCTGGTACTCGGCGAGCAGGGCCGCGCCCGCGCGGATGCTGTCCTCGGTGTCGTCGCGCACCGACCCCGCGTCCGCGTCGATCAGCTCGGCGGCCTCGTCCAGCGTGTGCAGCCGGGGGTCGGAGGTGTCGACCGTCTTCTTCGGCAGGTCGCGCAGCGCCTTCGCGGCGTCGAAGGTCTTCTCGATGTCCGGCCGGCCGGACATGTTCATGTGCGCCAGACGTTCCTTGTCGTCCGGCTGCTCCACGTCACCGGCCGCCACGCTGGTCAGCCCCATGACGTTGTACGCGCCGGTCGTGCTCGGCTCGCCGTCGTGGCTCTCCCAGCGCGTCTGCCGGTACGAGACCGCCATCAGCACGCTCCGGGGCACGTCGAACTCACGGGCCGCGTCGTCGAACTGGGCCTGGAGCACGGCGGACGGCGCGGCGGCCCTGGCGGTCCCCGTGTCAGGGTCCTGCGAGGCCATGGCCAGGGTGCCGATCGTCGCGGTCGCGACCACGGCGGCTCCGGCGCCGATCAGCAGCCGTCTCTTCTTGAGGTCCTTACGGTGATTCCGCTTCAAGTCCCCGCCCTCGGTGTCCACTTGTTCAACGTTGTTCTACGTCGAAAGCCGTGAGGCTAGCAGGCCGCCCGGACTGCCCTTGCACCGACCGTGCCGAGACGTCCGTCTCAGTGACTGGGCAACCGGGAAATGGAGGGGGCGCGACCCCGTAATGTGGACGCTGTGACCGTGAACGCCAATACCTCCGTCGCCGGTGGCAACACCTGGCGAGACCTTCCCGCGGCGCAGCAGCCCGAGTACCCCGACTCCGAGGCGCTGCGCGATGTACTCGCGGACCTCGCGTCGTATCCGCCGCTCGTCTTCGCGGGCGAGTGCGACCAGCTGCGTGCCCGTATGGGAGCCGTCGCCAAGGGCGAGGCGTTCCTGTTGCAGGGCGGAGACTGCGCCGAGGCATTCGACGCCGTGTCGGCCGAGCACATCCGCGCCAAGCTGAAGACGCTGCTCCAGATGAGCGCCGTCCTCACCTACGCGGCCTCCGTCCCCGTCGTCAAGGTCGGCCGGATCGCCGGCCAGTACTCCAAGCCGCGCTCCAAGCCGACCGAGACCCGCGACGGCGTGACGCTGCCGACCTACCGGGGCGACTCCGTCAACGGCTTCGCCTTCACCGAGGCCGAGCGCGTTCCCGACCCGGAGCGGCTGAAGCGGATGTACCACGCGTCCGCCTCCACGCTGAACCTCGTGCGCGCCTTCACCACCGGCGGTTACGCCGACCTGCGCCAGGTGCACGCCTGGAACCAGGACTTCGTGAAGTCGTCCCCGTCCGGCCAGCGCTACGAGGCGCTGGCCCGCGAGATCGACAACGCGCTGAACTTCATGAAGGCCTGCGGCACCGACCCGGCCGAGTTCAAGGCCGTCGAGTTCTACGCCTCGCACGAGGCCCTGCTGCTGGACTACGAGACGGCGCTGACCCGCACCGACTCGCGCACCGGCCACCTGTACGACACCTCCGGCCACATGGTGTGGATCGGTGAGCGGACCCGCCAGATGGACGGGGCGCACATCGAGTTCGCCGCCAGGGTCCGCAACCCGATCGGGATCAAGCTCGGCCCGACGACCACCGTCGACGAGGCCCTGGGCTACGTCGAGCGCCTCGACCCCGAGCGCGAGCCCGGCCGGCTGACGTTCATCGTCCGGATGGGCGCCGACAAGGTCCGCGACAAGCTGCCCGAGCTGGTCGAGAAGGTCACCGCCTCCGGTGCCACCGTCGCCTGGGTGACCGACCCGATGCACGGCAACACCTTCGAGGCGGCCTCCGGCCACAAGACGCGCCGCTTCGACGACGTCCTGGACGAGGTCAAGGGCTTCTTCGAGGTGCACAAGGGCCTCGGCACGCACCCCGGCGGCATCCACGTCGAGCTGACCGGCGACGACGTCACCGAGTGCGTCGGCGGCGGCCACGAGATCTTCGTGGACGACCTCCACCAGCGCTACGAGACGGCCTGCGACCCCCGGCTCAACCGCAGCCAGTCGCTCGACCTGGCCTTCCTCGTCGCCGAGATGTACCGCGACCAGTAAGGGCCGCACCGTACGACTGTGGGGCACGGATCGATGTGATCCGTCCCCCACAGGGCGTTCCCGGGCTTCTGCCACCCCCGAGCGGCGGGTAAGGTTAGGTTAGCCTCACCGATCATCGGGGCGGCGCCCACGACCCGTCCCCGCCCGGGAGGTGAACCGCATGTACGTCTGCTCGTGCTTCGGCGTTACGGAGCAGCAGGTCAAGGACCATGCGGCGGCCGGGGCCTGCACGCCCCGCCAGATCGCTTCCGCCTCCAAGGCCGGCACGGACTGCGGCGGCTGTGTCCGCACCATCCAGGCGATGCTCGGCCGGGGCGCCTGCCCGCGCCGCGAGCTCCTGGAACGGAAGCAGGCGCCCGCCACCGCCGCCGCTCCGGGGGAAGGGCTCCCCGAGGCCGCCTGAGCGCTGTCAGCTCTCCGGCTGCTCGATGAGCTGCGCGATGTACAGCGGCTCGCCCAGCTTCTCGACCAGGTCCAGCTGGGTGTCGAGGTAGTCGATGTGGTGCTCCTCGTCCGCGAGGATCGACTCGAAGATGTTCGCCGACGTGATGTCGCCCTTGTCGCGCATCAGCTCGATCCCGCGCTTGAGGCGGTCGATCGCCTCGACCTCGATCTGCCGGTCCGCCTGGAACATCTCGGTGACCGTCTGGCCGACCCGCACATGGAACAGCCGCTGGTAGTTCGGCAGGCCGTCGAGGAAGAGAATGCGGTCGGTCAGGATCTCCGCGTGCTTCATCTCGTCGAAGGACTCGGCGCGCGTGTATGTGGCGAGCTTCGTCCAGCCGAAGTTGTCCTGCATCTTCGCGTGCAGGAAGTACTGGTTGATGGCCGTCAATTCGGCGGTCAGCTGTTCATTCAGGAACTCGATGACCTCGGGGTCGCCCTGCATCGCAGAGGCTCCTTCCAACGGTGAACCGGGCACGTTGGCGGCATCCTCGCACCCGCCCCGGTGACCGTCCAGTAAGTGCATGCTTAGTATGAGTTGCCCGAATCGCCTCCGCCCTGGTCACGACCACCCCTGCCTGTCTGTCACCATGGAGTCATGGGTCAGCCGGAAAGCCGGGAACACCGCGCGTCAGAGCAGTCCGAGCTTCCGCCGGGCCAGCGGCTGCAGCGTGGGTGGCCGGTGACCCATTACGGGCCGGTCCCCAAGTTCAAACCGGAGCGCTGGGAATTCCGCGTCTTCGGCGCGACCGCCGACGGTGAGAAGCACTGCTGGAACCACGAGGGATTCTCGGCGCTGCCGTTCTCCTCGGTCGTCGCCGATCTCCACTGCGTCACGAAATTCAGCATGCTGGGCGCCGAGTGGGGCGGTGTGCTCGCCCGCGATGTGGTCGCCCTCGCGCCCCCCGCCCCTCAGGTCACGCATGTGATGGTCTGGGCCGAGTACGGCTTCAGTTCCAACCTCCGGCTGGACGACTTCCTCTCCGACCGGACCCTGTTCGCCACCCACAAGGGCGGCGAACTGCTCACCGCCGAGCACGGCTTCCCGCTCCGGCTCGTCGTCCCCCATCTGTACGCGTGGAAGGGCCCCAAGTGGGTCCGGGGCATCGAGTACATGACCGCCGACCGCCGCGGCTTCTGGGAGGAGCGCGGGTACCACAACATCGGCGATCCCTGGAGGGAGCAGCGCTACTCCTACCAGGAGGGGCCGGGGGACGGCCCCGAACTCTGACCGGGCACCCCCGCGGGGGTCACCCGCCGTCGCGCAGCGCCTGGAGCCGGGCCACGTCCGCCGCGTGGCCCTCCTTGCCGCCCGGCGTCTCGATCACCAGCGGCACGCCCTCGGTGGCCGGGTGCGTGAACAGCTCGCGGAACGGCTCCTCGCCGATGTGGCCCGAGCCGATGTTCTCGTGCCGGTCCTTGTGGGCGCCGGAGACGTCCTTGGAGTCATTGGCGTGGATGAGCTTCAGCCGGCCCTCGCCGACCGTCTCCACCAGCAGGTCCAGCGTCTCCTTCATCCCGCCCGGCCCGGCCAGGTCGTGCCCTGCTGCGAAGATGTGGCAGGTGTCCAGGCAGACCCCGAGCTTCGGATGGGCGTCCAGCGCCTCGAAGTACGGGCCGAAGTCCCAGGTCCGTGAGCAGAGCGAGGAACCCTGCCCGGCCGTGGACTCCAGCAGCAGGAACGGGTCGTCGTCGTGCGTCAGCTCGTCCAGCAGCGGCCGCATGTGCGTCCGTACCTGCGCCAGCGCCTCCTCACGGGGCCGCCCGCCGGTCGCCGACCCCGTGTGCACCACGACGCCCAGCGCCCCGATCTCGCGGGCGCGGCGCAGCGAGTGGCGCAGCGACTCCACGGACCGCTCCACCGTCGCCGGGGTGTGCGAGCCGAAGTTGATCAGGTACGGGGCGTGCACGTACGCCGGTACGGACTCGGCGGCGCACTGCTCGCGGAACAGGGCGTCCTGGGCCGGATTCCCGGCCGGGGTGGCCCAGCCGCGCGGGTTGGCGACGAAGACCTGGACGGCCTCGGCGCCCATCTCGCGGGCGTAGGGGAGGCCGGTCCTGGCGAGGCCGCCGGCCACGGGGACATGGCCGCCGACGGGGTTGCGCATACGGATCTCTACAGTCCCTTGGTCTTGATGGTGATGGTGCTGCCCTCCGGGGCCCGGTCGCCGCCGTCCACGGACTGGCTGGAGACCTTGTCGCTGAAGGAGAGGAACCCGTGGTCGACCTTGACCTCGAAGCCCGCCGCCTCCAGCTCGTCCCGGGCGTCGTCCGCGTCCTTGCCGACCACGTCCGGCACATCGATCATGCGCGGCCCGGCGGAGACCGTCACCGTCACGGTGTCGCCCTCCGCCGCCTCGGCGCCCTCCTCGGGTGACTGGACGGCGACGTCGCCCTCGACCTCCGGTGAGTGCACCCGGCCGGGCTTCACCTTCACCTTCAGCCCCTCGTCGGCCAGCGCGTCGGTGGCGTCGTCCACGGAGAGCCCGGTGACGTCCGGGACCTCGACGGGGCTGCCCTTGGAGACCACGAACGCCACCGCCGAGTCCGGGTGGCGGCCGGTGCCCGCCTCGGGGTCCGTACGCACCACCTCGCCGGCCGCCACGTCGTCGTTGAACTCCTTGGTGACGATGCCCGGGAGCAGGCCCGCCTTCTTCAGCCGCTCCTTGGCGTCGGAGAGCCGGACACCCGCGAGATCGGGCACGTCGACGATCTCGGGACCGCGCGACACGACGAGCGAGACCGAGCCGTTGCCCCTGATCCGCGCGCCGGACTCGGGGTCGCTGCTGATCACCTTGCCCCGGTCGACGGTGTCGCTGAAGTCCCGCTTCACGCCCTTCAGCTCCAGCCCGGCGTCGGAGAGCCGCTTCCCGGCCGCCTTCTCGGTCTGGCCCAGCAGCGAGGGGACCTTCGTGAACTGCCCCGAGTTGATGTACCAGACACCGCTGCCGACGCCCAGGACGAGCAGCACCGCGAGGACCGCCGCGATCAGCCCGCGCCGGGGGCCGCCGAGCGGTCCGGTCCGGCCGGGCGGCAGCGGGGGCGCGGGCGGGGGCATCTCCAGCCGGCTGGTGTGATGGGCGGTGCCCAGGTCCTTCGGCAGGACCCGGGGGATCACCGTCGTCCGCGCGTCGGACCCCTCCGCCGCACCCTCCGGACCGGGCTCCGGCCGGGCCTGCGGCGGTACGGCGTCGAGCTGCGCGTCCGTGAGCGCGGCGCGCGCCCGGCGGGCCCCGGCGAGCAGCTCCACCGCGTCGAACGGGCGGGCCTCCGGATCCCGGGCGGTGGCGCTCGCCACCAGCGCGTCCAGCTCGGGCGCCAGACCCGGGACGGCGGCGGACGGCGGCGGCACGTCCTCGTGCAGATGCTGGTAGATGACCTGGGCGGGGGACTCCCCGTCACGCGGCTTGTCGCCGGTCAGCATCTCGTACAGCACGACCCCGCAGGCGTACACGTCGGCGCGGGTGTCCGCCGTGCCGTGCTCGATCTGCTCCGGGGCGAGATACGAGACGGTGCCGAGGATCGTCCCGGAGGTGTTCGTGACCGCGTCCACGGCCCGGACCAGGCCGAAGTCGGCGACCTTGACCCGGCCGTCGTCCCCGATCAGCACGTTCTCCGGCTTCATGTCGCGGTGCACGAAGCCCGCCCGGTGCGCCGCGCCGAGGGCGGCGAGCACCGACTCCAGGATGTCCAGCGCGGCCCGCGGCCGGAGGGCGCCGCGCTCGGTCAGGACGTCGCGCAGGGTGCACCCGGCGACGTACTCCATGGCGAGGTAGACGTACTGCCCCTGGGCGCCCTGGTCGAAGACCCCGACCACGTTGGGGTGGGCGAGATGCGCCACCGACTTGGCCTCGCGGATGAAGCGCTCGACGAACGAGGCGTCGGTCGCCAGCGCCGGGTGCATCACCTTGAGGGCGAGCACCCGGTCGAGCCGCATGTCCATGGCCCGGTAGACCGTGGCCATGCCGCCCACGGCGATGCGGGCATCGACGCGGTAGCGGCCGTCGAGCAGCTGCCCGACGAGGGGGTCCTGGAGGGTCGTATCCACCATGCGAGTCTACGAGCCGCCACGGACAGGCCCACCGCGGTGGAGCGAACCCGGCGCAGGACTGAAGCCGAGCCGTGACAGGGCCGCGCCGCTCAAGGCCGGAATCCCGGCCTCCGAAGCCCCTCAGGCCCCGGAACTGTGGATTCCGGCACGTTGGCCCGGACCGGGGCGGCGCGCGCGGGCGTCAGAACGCCGGCCGCTCCGGATCGAGCACCGCCCGCCCGGCCGTCGGCGACGACGCCTCCGCGAAGTGGCGGCGCGGGATGCGCCCGGCCCGGTACGCGAGCCGCCCGCCCTCCACCGCGTGCCGCATCGCGGCGGCCATCAGCTCCGGCTCCTGGGCCCGGGTCACCGCCGAGGCGAGCATCACCGCCGAGCACCCGAGCTCCATCGCGAGCGCCGCGTCCGAAGCCGTGCCGGCGCCGGCGTCCAGGATCACCGGCACTCCGGCCCGCTCGGCGATCAGCTGGAAGTTGTGCGGGTTGCGGATGCCCAGGCCCGAGCCGATGGGGGAGCCGAGCGGCATGACCGCCGCGCACCCCACGTCCTCCAGCTTCCGGGCCAGGACCGGGTCGTCGTTGGTGTACGGCAGCACGGTGAAGCCGTCGTCCACCAGGATCTCGGCGGCGTCCAGCAGCTCGACCGGGTCGGGCAGCAGGGTCCGCTCGTCGGCCACCACCTCCAGCTTCACCCAGTCCGTGCCCAGCGCCTCACGGGCCAGCCGGGCGGTGAGCACGGCCTCCCCTGCGGTGTAGCAGCCGGCGGTGTTCGGAAGCACCCGGATGGACAGCTTCCGCAGTACGGAGAGCACCGAGCCCTGCACGGTCGGGTCGAGGCGGCGCATCGCGACGGTGGTCAGCTCGGTGCCGGACGCGATCAGCGACCGCTCCAGCACGTCCAGGCTGGGCGCCCCGCCGGTGCCCATGATCAGCCGCGAGGTGAAGTCGGTGCCACCGAGGGCGAACAGGTCGTCGGACATCGTCAGCCTCCCTGCACCGCGGTCAGGACCTCGACCCGGTCGCCGTCGGTGAGCGCGGCGGCGGGCCACTGGCCGCGCGGCACCACGGTCTCGTTGAGCGCGGCGGCCACCCCCGTCCGCGCGTCGGTCAGCGTCGCGACGAGGGTGTCCAGGGTGGTGCCCGGCGCGACGACGGCCGGTGCGCCGTTCACGGACACGGTGAGCGGGGTGGGCTCGGTCATGCGGGCTGCTCCTGGGGTGCGGGGGCCGGGGCGAACCGGCCGGGGGAGAAGGGGCGGGCCGCCTCGGGCAGCTCGCCGTCGGCCAGCAGCGACGCCATGGCGTCCCCGGTGACGGGGGTGAGCAGCACACCGTTGCGGCCGTGGCCGGTGGCGAGGTGGAGGCCGGGCAGCACGGTGCGGCCGAGCAGCGGCGCGTTGTCGGGGGACGCGGGGCGGAGGCCGGCGCGGGTCTCGGTGAGCGGCAGCTCGGTGATGCCGGGCACCAGCTCGTGGGCGTCGCGCAGCAGCTCGTAGACCCCGCCCGCCGTGACGGTGGTGTCCCAGCCCATCTCCTCGGTGGTGGCGCCGACGACCAGCTCACCGTTTGCGCGCGGCACGAGATAGACCTGGCTGCCCCGGACCACCGCGCGCACGGTGCGCGAGAGGAAGGGGGCGTACGCCGGGGGCACGGTGAGGCGCAGCACCTGGCCCTTGACCGGGCGCACCGGAGGCAGGGCGTGGGCGGGCACCCCGGCGAGCCGGCCGCTGAGGCTGCCTCCGGCGAGCACGACCTGGCCGGCGGCCACCTCCGTACCGTCGTCGAGCACGGCACCCACGGCCCGGTCCGCGACCACGGAGAGGCGGTCGGCGCGGCGGCGGTGGAAGACCACGCCGGCCCGTTCGCACGCGGTGAGCAGCGCGGCGGCGAGGCGGCGCGGGTCGACCTGGTGGTCGCCGTCCACCCGGAGGCCGCCGCGCACACCCGGCGCGAGCATCGGTTCCAGGCGGCGGCACTCTCGCCCGGTCAGCCACTCCGACTCCAGGCCGGAACGGCGTTGCAGCTCGTGCAGTTCGCGCAGATGGGCGCGGTCGTCGGCGTCGAGCGCGACGGCCAGGGTGCCGCAGGCGCGGAAACCGATGTCCTGCCCGCTCGCCTCCTCCAGTTCGGCCGTGAACGACGGATACCGCCGGGCGGAGGCGAGGTTGAGCCCGAGCAGCGTCTCCTCGCCGTAGTGCAGTTCGGTGACGGCGGCCAGCATCCCGGCCGCCACCCGGGCCGCTCCGCCGCCCGGTTCGGGGTCGGCGAGCGCGGTGGACAGGCCGCGCCGCGCGGCCCGCCAGGCGGTCACCAGACCGATGACGCCGCCCCCGATGACGAGGACGTCGGACCCTTCGGTGGGATGGGTGCGCATGGGCGTCCAGCCCCTCCCTTCGCCGGCATGACCCGGATCAGGTTCGTACGGTCGGAGGCCGCCAGCCTCCCTCTCAGCCCGGTGCGCCCGGGCTCCCGCGTGTCTTACGGTGGCCACCCTAAACCCCGTCCCCCTGGGCCGGGCGGGGCGCCCTTTCCTGACGCTCGGTCAGCTACGTAAGGTGGACGGGTGAGCGAGCAGCAGCGGGCAGAGCGGACCGAACGCCGGGTCGTCGTCGCGGGCGCGGGCATGGCGGGCGTGCAGACCGCCGTCGCCCTGCGGGAACAGGGCTTCACCGGCCCCGTCACGCTGATCGGCGCCGAACCCCACCAGCCCTACGACCGCCCCCCGCTGTCCAAGGCGGTGCTGCTCGGCAAGGCCGAGGAGTCCGCCTTCGACATCGACTTCGAGGCCCTGGGCATCGCCCTGCGCCTGGGCTGCGAGGTCACCGGGGTGCGCGCCGGCGACCACGAGCTGGACACCTCCCGGGGCCCGGTCCCCTACGACGTCCTGGTCCTCGCCACCGGCGCCGAACCCGTGGCCCTGCCCGGCTCCGACGGCGTCCCCGGCGTCCATCTGCTGCGCACCCTCGACGACGCGGCCCGGCTGCGCCCCGTCCTCGAAGCGGGGCACCCCGTCGTGGTCGTCGGAGCGGGCTGGATCGGCGCCGAGTTCGCCACCGCCGCCCGCGCCGCCGGCTGCGAGGTCACCGTCGTGGAGGCCGCGGACCGCCCCCTGGCCGGCGCCCTGCCCGCCGAGGTCGCCGCCCCGATGGCCGCCTGGTACGCCGAGAGCGGCGCCCGGCTCCTCACCGGGGCGCGGGTCGCCCGCGTCGAGCCCGGCACCGTGGTCCTCGCCGACGGGCGCACCCTCCCGGCCGGTGCGGTCGTCGTCGGCATCGGCGCCCGCCCCGCCACCGGCTGGCTCGCCGGCTCCGGCATCGCGCTCGGGCCCGAGGGCTCGGTGACCGCCGACGCGGCGCTGCGCACCTCGCTGCCCGATGTGTACGCGGTCGGCGACTGCGCCTCCTTCCCCTCGGCCCGCTACGGCACCCGCCTGGTCGTCCACCACTGGGACAACGCCCTCCAGGGACCCAGGACCGCCGCCGCACACATCGCCGCCGCCGGGGACCCGGCGGACATCCCGCCCTACGACCCGGTGCCCTACTTCTGGTCCGAGCAGTTCGGCCGGTTCGTGCAGTACGCCGGACACCACGCGGACGCGGACACCCTGCTGTGGCGCGGCGATCCGGCCGAGCCCGCCTGGTCGGTGTGCTGGCTGCGCGACGGGGCCCTGGTCGCGGTGCTCGCGGTCGGCCGCCCCCGCGACCTGGCCCAGGGGCGCCGGCTCGTCGAGGCGGGGGCCCGGCTCGACGCGGAGCGGGCCGGGGACCCCTCCGTACCGCTGAAGTCGGCGGTTCTGCCGTGATGGCCCGGGACCTGAAGGGCCGAGTCCGGGTTTCGGCTGTCAGTCCGGGATGGCAGGCTTGTCCCCGTGACCGAGATTGACGCAAAGATCGATGCTCTCGTCCCTGCCTGGCTCCACCTGCCCGACATCGCGGAAATGCTCGATGTCGAGGTGACGCGTGTGCGGCAGCTGGTCAAGGAGGGCCAGCTCATCGCCGTACGCCGTGGGGAGAACCGGGCGCTTCAGGTGCCCGCCGCCTTCATCGACGGCGACAAGGTGGTCAAGGGCCTCTCCGGGACCCTGACGCTCCTGAAGGACGACGGCTACTCCGACGAGGAGATGCTCGAATGGCTCTTCACCCCCGACCCGAGCCTGCCCGGTACCCCCGCGCAGGCTCTGAGTGAGAATCGCGGCACGGAGGTGAAGCGCCGCGCCCAGGCGCTCGCCGTCTGAACCGACCGGGGAAGCGGGCCGCACCGCGCG
>NZ_JBMNDO010000166.1:0-13396 GCF_052542855.1 Streptomyces sp. SAS_281 | reverse complement strand
GCCCCCGCGGACGCGCCAGGCGTCCGCGGGGGCCCTCCGGGCGCTCTCACTGCTCCTGCGGCTCCGGGGACTCCTGGGACCGCTGGGACGCCTCCAGGAGGGCCCGCAGACGTGTGGTGCGCTCCTGGGCGGGCACCTCGGCCACCGCGTGCGGCAGGGCCTGGTCGACGCCGTGCACCACGGACAGGTGGCGCTCGCCCCGGCCGAACGCGGTGTAGACCCACGGGCGGCTCAGCCCGCGCGCCGCGTCGCCCGGCAGCACCACGACCGCGGCCGGCCACCGCATCCCGGCCGCCTGATGGGCACTGAGCGCCCACGCGTGGCGCACGGAATCGGCCACGCGCTCCTGCGGTACGACGACGGGGGTCCCCGCGCAGTCCAGACGCAGGCCTTCCGCGTCCGCCGACACGACGACACCGGGCACCGTCCGCCCCGGCGCCGGCACATGGGCGACCCGGTCGCCCGGGTCGAAGCCGCCGAAGCGGCCGGGGCCCGGGTTGAGCCGCTGCTTCAGGGCCTCGTTCAGCGCCCGGGTGCCCGCGGCGCCGCCGTGGCCCACCGTGATGACCTGGGTGTCGCCGGACGGCACCCCGATCGCGCGCGGCACCGAGTCGGCGACGAGCTGCACCGTGCGGTGCACCGCCTCGCCGGCGTCCCGGACCGGGACGATGACGACCTCCTTGCCCGGCGCCGCCACCTGGTTCAGCTCACCGGCTCCGATGCCCGAGACCAGCTCGCCGATCGGTCCGGCGTCCGGGGTGCGGGAGGCGACACGGGGGCAGGCGCGGGCGGCCAGCACATCGGCGAACACCTGACCGGCGCCCGCCGAGCCCAGCACGCCCGGGTCGCCGCTGAGGACCAGCCGGACGCCGTCGGCCAGGGACTCCACCAGCATCGCGCCGGTCTCCACGTCCAGCTGGGGCGCGTCCAGCACGACGAGCAGGTCGAGCGCGAGCGCCCCCTCCTCGTCCCGCCCCGGCTCCTCGGCGCCCGACAGCAGCCCGGCGAGCGTGACGGCCGCCTCCGGGGCGCCGATGTCCTGCGCGAGCCGCCGGCGGCCGTCCACGCTGTGCGCGGCGCCCAGGGCGCGCAGGCCGAGCCCCCGGGCGGCGGCGATCAGGGCGGCCGGCTCGGCCCGCGCCGCCTCGCCGCCCGTGTGCGCGACGAGACCGTGGGCGGCGGCCGCGCGGATCAGCTCGGCGGCCGACGGAGAGGGCGCGGCGGCGGCCGCCTCCGACCAGTCCGCCTCCCCGTCGCCGCCGTCGACCAGCCGGGCCAGGCCGTCGGCCAGGCTCTCCTCGGCCAGCGCGTACCGGTCGAGGCCGAGGAGCACGGGACCCGGGGCGGCGGCCTCGCCCACCCCCTCCGTGTCGTCCTCGTCCGCGTCGGCCTGATCCTCCGGGCCGTCCTGGAAGACCAGCACGACGCCCTCCGCCACGGCGTGCTGCACGGCCGCCGCGGGGTCGCCCACGCCCCGGCCGGCCAGCGCCTCGCGCACCTGGTCCGCGTCCAGCGCGGTGTGGCCCCGGAGCGCCGCGCGTTCCATGACCCAGCCGGTCAGGGCGGCGGTGCGGCGCTCGTCGTCGGGCCCGCAGGCCGCGCCCAGCAGCGCCCGGGCGAAGCCGTCGGCCTGCTCGGGTCCGACGCCGGGCAGGGCCAGCAGCTGCCAGGGGTCCTCGCGCAGGATCTCGGCGGCCCGGTCCCCGAGCAGTGCGGCGGCGGGCCGGGCCAGGGCCGCGGGAGCCCCGCCGGCGGACAGCACGGCGGCCACGGCGGCCGCGCTCTCGGGCGAGGCGGCCCTGAGCGCGGGGGCGGGCTCGGGGGTCCGCTCCCGTACCGGAGCGGGCGCGGGGGCGGTCCGGCGGGCGGGCGTCGGCGCGGGCGAGTCGTAGAACGCCGTGGCGGGCTTCTGCCCGCTCTCCACGGCCCGGACGGCCGCCAGCAGATCGGCCGCGGTCCCGCTCAGCTTCCCCCCGGCCTCGATGGGCCCGTCCTTCTCGGCCTTCCGCTTCTCGATCCGCTCCCGCAACTCACGCTGAGCGGCGATCTCGGCCTCGGCCTCGGACACCGCGGGTGCGCCTTCGGGACCGGCCTCGGACACCGCGGGTGCGCCTTCGCCCTCGGTCTCGTCACCGGACGCCGCGGGTGTGCCTTCGGGACCGGCCTCGGACTCCGCGGGTGTGCCTTCGCCCTCGGCTTCGTCACCGGACGCCGCGGGTGCGCCTTCGGGACCGGCCTCGGACACCGCGGGTGCGCCTTCGCCCTCGGTCTCGTCACCGGCGCCCGCCGGGGCCTCCTCGGCGACGGGGGTGTCGCCCGGGTCCGTCGCGTCGGCGGTGGCCGGGTCGGCGGCGGTGTCGGCGCCGGGGGATTCGTCCCGGGGTAGCGCGGTCACAGCGTGCTCCAGTCCTGGTCGGGATAGCGGTGCACGGGCGCCGACACGTCGTCCAGCGCCTGGCAGATCTCGTCAGGAAGACTAAGCGTCTCCACTGACAACGCCTCCGTCAGCTGCTGCGCGTTGCGCGCGCCGACGATCGGGGCCGCGACGCCGGGCCGGTCCCGGACCCAGGCCAGGGCGACCTGGACGGGTGTGGTGGCCAGGCCGTCGGCCGCGGTCGACACCGCGTCCACGATGCGGCCCGCCGCGTCGTCCAGGTACGGCTCCACGAAGGGCGCCAGCAGCTCGGACGCGCCACGCGAGCCGGCCGGCGTCCCCGTGCGGTACTTGCCGGTCAGCACGCCCCGGCCCAGGGGCGACGAGGGCAGCAGGCCGACGCCGAGGTCGAGCGCGGCGGGCAGCACCTCGCGCTCCACGCCGCGCTGGAGCAGCGAGTACTCCATCTGCGTCGCGGCGAGCCGGGTGCGTGCCCCGGGCGTGGCGAGCTGCCAGGTCGCGGCCTTCGCGAGCTGCCAGCCGCAGAAGCCGGACACCCCGGCGTAGCGGGCGCGCCCGGAGGTCACCGCGAGGTCCAGCGCCTGGAGCGTCTCCTCCAGCGGGGTCTCCGGGTCGAACGCGTGGAGCTGCCACAGGTCCACGTAGTCCGTGCCGAGCCTGCTCAGCGAGGCGTCGAGGGCTGCCAGCAGGTGCCCGCGCGAGGCGTCGACCCTGCGGTACGGGTCGGCGACGCTGCCCGCTTTGGTCGCGATGACCAGGTCGCGCCTGGGCACCAGGCCGTCCACGAGCCGCCCGAGGAGGTACTCGGCCTCGCCGCCGCCGTACACGTCGGCCGTGTCGACCAGCGTGCCGCCCGCCTCCCAGAACACCTTCAGCTGCTCGGCAGCGTCGTGCTCGTCGGTGTCCCGGCCCCAGGTGAGGGTGCCGAGCCCGATCCTGGACACACGAAGGCCGGTGCGGCCCAGATGCCTCTGCTCCATGGGCGCTGAGATTACTGGCCGCGGGCGCACGCGTCGCAGGGCTGTGGACGACCGGCGCGCGGGCGGCCCCCTGCCGGAGCGCGCTCCCGCGCGCTAGAGTCCGGAACTCAGGGACGTTACTGATCGGTAAGGGGTTCGGCTATGCGGCTCGGCATCAATCTCGGCTACTGGGGCGCGGGGATGGACGGCGACAATCTCGCCGTCGCGCAGGAGGCCGACCGGCTCGGCTACGACGTCTGCTGGGCGGCCGAGGCGTACGGCTCCGACGCGCCGACCGTGCTGGCCTGGGTGGCCGCCCAGACTGAGTCCATCGACGTCGGCTCGGCCATCCTCCAGATCCCCGCGCGCCAGCCCGCGATGGCGGCCATGACGGCGGCCACGCTCGACTCGCTGTCCGGCGGCCGGTTCCGTCTCGGCCTCGGCGTGTCGGGCCCGCAGGTCTCCGAGGGCTGGTACGGCGTCAAGTTCGACAAGCCGCTGGCCCGCACCCGGGAGTACGTCGACATCGTCCGCAAGGCGATGACCCGCGAGCGGCTTTCGTACGAGGGGGAGCACTGGACGCTCCCGCTGCCGGACGGCCCCGGCAAGCCGCTCAAGCTGACCGTGCACCCGCAGCGCGAGCACATCCCGCTCTACATCGCCGCGATCGGCCCGAAGAACCTGGAGCAGACCGGCGAGATCGCCGACGGCGCCCTGCTGATCTTCCCGTCGGCCGAGCACCTGGAGGAGACCGCGGTCAGCCATCTGCGGGCCGGCCGGGAGAAGGCCGGGAAGACGATGGAGGGCTTCGACGTCTGCCCGACCGTGCCGCTCGCCGTCGGCGACGACATCCCCGGCCTCGCGGACATGTTCCGCCCGTACACCGCGCTGTACGTCGGCGGCATGGGCAGCGCGAAGCAGAACTTCTACAACCGGCTCGCCCAGCGCATGGGGTACGAGAAGGAGGCCGCCGAGATCCAGGAGAAGTACCTCTCCGGCGACAAGAGCGGCGCGGCGGCCGCCGTACCGCACCAGCTGATCGACCAGACCACGCTGCTCGGGTCCGTGGACCGCATCGCCGAGCGCATGCAGGCGTACGCGGAGGTGGGGGTCACGACGCTGACCCTGGCCCCGGCCGGCTTCACGCTCGACGAGCGGATCACCGCGCTGCGGGCCGGGACGGACGCGCTGGAGCGGGCCGGGCTCGCGTAGCGCGGGGAGGCTCTGCGGCCGTGGTGGGGGCTCGGGGGGTCCTCCCCGCCACGGCCGTCACGGGGAACAACGCGCCCGGCGCGACGGGGTTACGGGTCCACGCAAAAACGGTTCATCCGCTCCGGTGTCACCCCTCCGGCCCAGCCGCCGCCCGCTCCTGTTGCCCGCCCCCGCCCGGCGCCGTTGACTTGCGCTCGGCGACGCCGGCACGGAGGTGGCAGTGATGCTCTCGGCAAAGAACCTGTTCCAGGAGATCCTCGACAACGACGACTCGTTCCGGCTCTTCTGTTCCATCGCGGCCAGCGGAGAGTCGCAGGGCGGCTGGGAGAACGGCCGGATCGCGGCCCTCGTCCCCGCGAGCCAGCGCCCACTGGCCCCGAAGATCGCCCGGCACGGCGCCGACGAGGACAAGCACGGCAGGATCTTCATCGCCCTGCTCAAGAAGCGCGGCCTGCACCCCGCGCCCGTCCCCCCGGACACCGACTACACGATGCTCCTGGAGCGCCACGGCATCGGACTCGCGCACGAGCAGCTGAGCCGCGACGAGCCCCTGACCGAGCGCGACATCATCACGTACCTGGCCCACAGCCGGGTCACCGAGCAGCGCGCGTCCGAGCAGATGCGGCTGCTGAACAAGCACTTCGCGGACCACCCCGAGCTCGGCCGGGCGGTCCGGATGATCTCCGCGGACGAGGACAACCACCTCGCGTACTGCCACGAGGAGCTGCTGCGCTTCGCGCGGACCGGCCACGGCCGCACGATCCAGCGCATCCTGCGCGAGTGCGCGCTCGCCGAGATCCGGATCTACCGCGACGTCAGCCTCGCCGTCATGGACCACATGGGCCGAACGCTCGGCTGGTCCCGGGCGAAGGCCGGGGTGCTCGCCGCGGGCATCCACGCCATGTACGCGTACGAACGCCTCGGCGGCTGGCGGCGCATGGTCAGCCTGGCACCGCCCGCCCGGCGCGACGCCCTCGGCGGACCCGCGACGCCCGCGCCCGAGTACGCCTGAGGTCCCGGGGCGCTACAGCCAGCCGCGCCGCTTGAACTGGCGGTACAGGCCCACGACCGCCCCCGCCATCAGCAGCAGCACCAACGGGTAGGAGCCGACCCACCGCAGCTCCGGCATGTGCTCGAAGTTCATGCCGTAGATCCCCGCGACCATCGTCGGCACCGCGGCCATCGCCGCCCAGGCGGAGATCTTGCGCATGTCGTCGTTCTGCCGCACCCCCATCTGCGCGAGATGCGCGGACAGGATGTCGGACAGCAGCCGGTCCAGCCCCTCCACCTGCTCGTTCGCCCGGGTCAGGTGGTCCTGGACGTCCCGGAAGAACGGCTGCGCGTGCTCCTGGACGAACGGCACCCCGGCGCTCGCCAGCCGGGCCATCGGCGCGGACAGCGGGACCGTCGCCCGGCGGAACTCCAGCACCTGGCGCTTGAAGGTGTAGATGCGGGCCGCGGTGTTCTTGGAGTCGTCCGTACCGCTCGGCGCGAAGACCTGCGTCTCCAGCTCCTCCAGGTCGACCTGGAGCTCGCCCGCCACGTCTATGTAGTGGTCCACGATCGCGTCGCTCACCGCGTAGAGGACCGACGTCGGCCCGTGCCGCAGCACCTCGGGCTCGGCTTCGAGGCGGCGGCGCACGGCGGCCAGCGGCGCGCCCTCGCCGTGCCGCACGGTCACGACGAACGAGTCGCCCATGAACACCATCAGCTCGTGCGTGGTGACCGAGTCGCTGTCGTGGTCGTACAGGACCGGCTTGATCACCGCGAACAGCGAGTCGTCGTACACCTCCAGCTTCGGCCGCTGGTGGGCGGAGAGGGCGTCCTCCACGGCCAGCGGATGCAGCCCGAACTCGTTGCTGACGAGGTCGAACTCCTTCTCCGTCGGCTCGTGCAGGCCGATCCAGAGGAACGCGTCGCCGGACTCCCGCGCCTGTGCGAGCGCGTCGGAGAAGTCGGCGGGGCCCTCGGTCCGGCGTCCGTCGCGGTAGATGGCGCAGTCGACAATCACGGCGCGCATTCTTCCCTGCTTCAGGACCGGTATGCACCATTGGCCCCGCCGGGAAGCCGGGCCGCGCCCGTACGCTGGACGGCATGCCCACCCTGATCCTCGTACGCCACGGACGGTCGACCGCCAACACGGCGGCGGTGCTCGCGGGCCGGACCCCCGGCGTCGCCCTCGACGAGCGCGGCGCCGCACAGGCCGCCGCGCTCCCCGGACGGCTGGCCGCACTGCCGCTCGCCGCAGCCGTCAGCAGCCCCCTGCAACGCTGCCGGGAGACCCTGGAACCCCTGCTGGCCGCCCGCCCGGACCTGCCGCTGCACGTGGAGGACCGGATCAGCGAGTGCGACTACGGCGACTGGTCGGGCCGCAAGCTCGCCGAACTCACCGACGAGCCGCTGATGACCGTGGTCCAGCAGCACCCCTCCGCCGCCGCGTTCCCCGGCGGCGAGTCGATGCGCGCGATGCAGGCCCGCGCCGTCGACGCCGTACGGGAGTGGAACGCGCGGATCGAGGCGGAGCACGGCGAGAACGCCGTCTACGTCATGTGCTCGCACGGCGACATCATCAAGTCCCTGGTCGCCGACGCGCTCGGCATGCACCTGGACCTCTTCCAGCGCGTCCACGCCGACCCGTGCTCGGTCACCGCGATCCGCTACACGAGGCTCCGCCCCTATCTGCTGCGCCTCGGCGACACGGGCGACCTCGCCGGACTCGCGCCCCGCGAACCGGTTCCGGACGCCGCCGCCGGGCAGGACGCGACGGTAGGGGGCGGCGCTGGGGCGCCGTGATCGCCGCGCGCAGTAGGGTGGACGCGCCGTAGAACGCTTTCCGAGGCTCCGGCCCACCCTCATCTGCCCGTCGACTCTCAAGGGAGACAGGACGTGTCCCGTCAGGTGTTCCTCTACGACCCCCCGGACCGCTTCGTGGCCGGCACGGTCGGGCTGCCTGGACGCCGTACCTTCTTCCTCCAGGCATCCTCAGGCGGACGTGTCACCAGCGTGGCCCTGGAGAAGACCCAGGTCGCCGCACTCGCCGAGCGCGTGGACGAACTGCTCGACGAGGTCGTGCGCCGCACCGGCGGGAACTCCCCGGTGCCCGCCGTCGCCCCGATGGACGTCACGGACACCGCGCCGCTCGACGTCCCCGTCGAGGAGGAGTTCCGCGTCGGCACCATGGCGCTCGCCTGGGACGGCGAGGAGCAGCGCATGATCGTCGAGGCGCAGGCCCTGGTCGAGCTGGACGCCGAATCCGTCGAGGACCTGGCCGAGGCCGAGGAGCGGCTGCTCCAGGACGAGGAGAACGGCCCGCCGATGCTCCGCGTCCGGCTCACCGGCGCCCAGGCCCGCGCCTTCGCCAAGCGCGCCCTGGACGTGGTGAACGCCGGCCGCCCGCCCTGCCCGCTGTGCAGCCTGCCGCTCGACCCGGAAGGACACGTATGCCCGCGCCAGAACGGATACCGCCGGGGCGCCTGACCGACGCGGAGCAGGTCGCCCTGCTGACCGAGGGCACCCTCACCGTCCTCGGGCAGGTCCGTGGCGCGTCCAACGCGGTGCTGTACTGCTCCGTCGCCCACGCGGGCGAGGAGGCGACGTGCGTGTACAAGCCCGTGGCCGGCGAGCAGCCGCTCTGGGACTTCCCCGACGGCACCCTCGCCCAGCGCGAGGTGGCCGCCTATGAGGTCTCCGAGGCCATGGGCTGGGGCCTGGTCCCCCCGACCGTGCTGCGGGACGGACCGTACGGCCGGGGCATGTGCCAGCTGTGGATCGAGGCCGAGGAACCGGGCGAGGACGAGCCGGGGCTGCTCGCGCTCGTCGAGGACGAGGAGCCCGGCGAGGGCTGGAAGGCCGTGGCGTTCGCCGAGGTGGGCGAGGGGAGAACCGCGCTGCTGGTGCACGCGGACGACCCCCGGCTGCGGCGGCTCGCCGTCCTGGACGCCGTCATCAACAACGGCGACCGCAAGGGCGGACACCTGCTGCCCGCGCCCGGCGGCCGGCTCTACGGCATCGACCACGGGGTGACCTTCAACGCCGACGACAAGCTGCGCACCCTGCTCTGGGGCTGGGCGGGCGAGCCCCTGACCCCGGAGGCCGTCGAGGTCCTGGACCGGCTGGCCGCGGAGCTGGAGCCGGGGGCCCCGCTGGTCACCCGGCTGGCCGAACTCATCACGGCGGCCGAGATCGAGGCCCTGCGGGCCCGCGTGGGCGGCCTGCGCACGACCGGGCTGCACCGGCAGCCCAGCGGCGAGTGGCCCGCCATCCCCTGGCCGCCCGTCTGACACCCGGCCCGCCCCGATGCACGCCGGGCGCCGCGGCGCAAGAGTGCCTCTTCGGTCAGGATCACCCCTCCGGTTCGTATCCGGAAGCCGCATCCGGTTACGCTCGTGGCATGCATGCCTGGCCCGCTTCTGAGGTCCCCGCCCTGCCCGGCAAGGGCCGCGACCTTCGGATCCACGACACCGCGACCGGCGGACGGATCACCCTTGACCCCGGTCCCGTCGCCCGCATCTACGTCTGCGGCATCACGCCGTACGACGCGACCCATATGGGTCATGCGGCGACCTACAACGCGTTCGACCTCGTGCAGCGCGTGTGGCTCGACACCAAGCGGCAGGTTCACTACGTCCAGAACGTGACGGACGTGGACGACCCGCTGCTGGAGCGGGCCGTACGCGACGGACAGGACTGGACCGAGCTCGCGGAGCGCGAGACGGCCCTGTTCCGGGAGGACATGACCGCACTCCGCATGCTCCCGCCGCGCCACTACATCGGAGCCGTCGAGGCGATACCCGGCATCGTGCCGCTCGTGGAACGGCTCCGCGACGCGGGCGCCGCCTACGAGCTCGACGGCGACGTCTACTTCTCCGTCGACACCGACCCGCACTTCGGCGAGGTCTCGAACCTCGACGCCGAGGCGATGCGCCTGCTCTCCGCCGAACGCGGCGGCGACCCGGAGCGCCCCGGCAAGAAGAACCCGCTCGACCCCATGCTCTGGATGGCCGCCCGCGAGGGCGAGCCGAGCTGGGACGGCGGCTCCCTCGGCGCCGGCCGGCCCGGCTGGCACATCGAGTGCGTGGCCATCGCCCTCGACCACCTCGGCATGGGCTTCGACGTCCAGGGCGGCGGCTCCGACCTCGCCTTCCCGCACCACGAGATGGGCGCCTCGCACGCCCAGGTGCTGACCGGCGAGCACCCCTTCGCCCAGGCGTACGTGCACGCCGGGATGGTCGCTCTGGACGGCGAGAAGATGTCCAAGTCCAAGGGCAACCTCGTCTTCGTCTCCGCGCTGCGCCGTGACGGCGTGGACCCGGCGGCCATCCGCCTGGCGCTGCTCGCCCACCACTACCGCTCCGACTGGGAGTGGACCGACCAGGTGCTCGCCGACGCCGTGGCGCGGCTCGGCCGCTGGCGCGCCGCCGTCTCCCGCCCCGACGGGCTGTCCGCCGACGCCCTGGTCGAGGAGGTCCGCGCGGCCCTCGCCGACGACCTGGACGCCCCGGCGGCGCTGGCCGCCGTCGACCGCTGGGCCGAGCGGCAGACCGCCGAGGGCGGTACGGACGAGGGGGCGCCCGGTCTCGTCTCCCGTACCGTGGACGCCCTCCTCGGTGTGGCCCTCTAGGGCGTGTATCCGTAACTCTCCGTCGTAGCAGCCGACTTCACCGGCCCCGGACTTCTTCACGAAGTTCGGGGCCGGTTCCGTTTTGTCCATGGTCAAATGCTCGGTGCTGCGCTAAAAGCGCTCTATGCAATCATCAACGCGCATCAGATCGGCGGTAGTTGCAGCGCTGCTGGGACTCCTCGCCGTACTCACCGGACCGGGGGCGGCCCGGGCCGCCGACACGGCGGAGCCCGCCTCCACGACGGTCGGCGATCTCACCGGCTTCGCGGCCGACGGGGCCGTGTACCGCCTGACGGCGGGGGCGGCGAAGGTCCGGGTCGGTTTCGTCTCCGAGGAGACCTTCCGTATCGAACTCGCCCCCGACGGCACCTTCGAGGACCCGGCCGGCGACGCCATCGTGCTCCCGCAGGGCGCCCCGCCCCGCACCCGCTGGAAGGAGCGCGGCGACCGCTACGAGCTGTCCACCCGGAGTATCACCCTCCGTGTCTACAAGTCGCCTCTGCGGTTCGCCCTGTACCGGGCCGACGGCAGCCGGGTGTGGTCCGAGGCGAAGGGGCTGAGCTGGGACGCCGAGCAGACCACTCAGACCCTCGCCCGAGGCGCCGACGAGCAGTTCTACGGCGCCGGCATGCAGAACGGAAGGGGCAACACCTCGCACCGGGGCAAGACCGTCGAGGTGGGCGTCGACTACGACTGGGACGACGGCGGTCACCCCAACTCGGTGCCGTTCTACCTCTCCTCGGCCGGCTACGGCGTCTTCCGCAACACCTTCGCGCCCGGCACCTACGCCTTCAACGACCCGGTGACCACCAGTGAGAAGGAGCGGCGCTTCGACGCGTACTACTTCGCCGGTGACAGCGCCAAGGACGTCATCGGCCAGTACACGAAGCTCACCGGCAAGCCCTTCCTGCCGCCCGTCTACGGCATGGAGATCGGCGACGCCGACTGCTACCTGCACAACGCCAACCGGGGCGAGCGGCACACCCTGGACGCGCTGAAGGTCGCCGACGGCTACCTCGACAACGACATGCCCAACGGCTGGATGCTCGTCAACGACGGCTACGGCTGCGGCTACGAGAACCTCGCCGAGACCGCCAAGGGCCTCCAGGACCGGGGCATGCAGGCCGGTCTGTGGACCGAGGACGGCATCGACAAGCTCGGCGACCAGGTCGAGGCCGGACAGCGCGTCGCCAAGCTGGACGTCGCCTGGGTCGGCGCGGGCTACAAGTTCGCCCTCGACGGCTGCAAGGACGCCTACGCGGGCATCGAGGCCAACAGCGACGCGCGCGGCTTCACGTACGCCCCCGAGAGCTGGGCCGGCGCGCAGCGCTGCGGGGTGCAGTGGTCCGGCGACCAGTACGGCACCTGGGACTACATCCGCTGGCAGATCCCCACCTACGCGGGCGCCACGATGTCCGGCCTGGCCTACACCACGGGCGACGTCGACGGCATCTTCGGCGGCAGCGCCAAGACGTACACCCGTGACCTCCAGTGGAAGATGTTCCTGGGAACCACGATGACCATGGACGGCTGGGCGGCCAGCGACAAGCAGCCCTTCCGCTACGGCGAGCCGTACACCTCCATCAACCGCGACTACCTCAAGCTCAAGGAGTCGCTGCTGCCCTACCAGTACTCCTACGCCCACGAGGCGACCGAGACCGGCGTCGGCATGGTCCGTCCGCTGGTCCTGGAGTACCCGGACGACCCGAAGGCCGCGACCGACGCCGCGAAGTACGAGTTCATGTCGGGCGAGGACTTCCTCGTCGCCCCGGTCTACGAGGACAGCACCGAGCGCGACGGCATCTACCTGCCGGAGGGCACCTGGACCGACTACTGGACCGGGCGCACCTACCGGGGCCCCGTCACCCTCGACGACTACAGCGCCCCGCTGGACACCCTGCCGCTGTTCGTGAAGGCCGGGGCGAGCGTGCCGATGTGGCCGGGCATCCGCTCGTACACCGACCGCACCGCCGGCTCCCCGCTCGCCTGGGACATCTACCCGCAGGGCCGCTCCTCGTTCACGCTGTACGAGGACGACGGCGTGACCCGCGAGCACCGCGACGGCGCGTACGCCACGCAGACCGCCGACGTCCGCGCACCCGCCCGGGGCTCGGGCGACGTGACCGTGGACATCGGCGCGAGCAAGGGGACGTTCAAGGGCAGGCAGAGCAGCCGCCCGTACGAGTTCACCGTGCACACCGGCTCCCAGCCGAGCGCGGTCCAGCTGGGCGGCAAGCTGCCCCGGCTCACCTCGGCCGCCGCGTACGCGAAGGCGGAGCAGGGCTGGTTCTACGACCGGGACGACCGGGGCGGCGTGGTGAAGATCAAGACCGCACCGCTGCCCACGGACCGGAAGTTCTCCGTGAAGCTGAAGAACGCGAGCGCGGTCGGCGGCCGGAACGCCGCCGCCACGGCCACCGTCTCCGCCCCGCGCGGCCAGGAGACCGGCGCGGGCGCCCCGGGCACCGTCGCCGTCGACATCACCGCCGGCCAGGCGGACGTCACGGACGCGGCCCTCACCCTCGACGTCCCCGAGGGCTGGCAGGCCGCCCCCGCCGCGCCCGTGAAGCGGATACCGGCGGGCACCACCCGCCGCGTCGAGGTCCAGGTCACTCCGGCGAAGGACGCGAAGGCAGGTGAGGCCCGGTTGACCGCCCTCGCGCGCTACCGGTCGGCGGGCGAGTCCCGCACGGCCACCGGGCGGCTGGCGGTCACCGTCATGCCGGCGCCGCCCAGCGGGGAGACCTGGGCGAGCGACATGGAGTGGCTGAACGCGGCCAACGGCTACGGCCCCGCCGAGCGCGACCGCAGCAACGGCGAGTCGGGCGCGGCCGACGGACACCCGCTCACGCTGGCCGGGAAGACGTACGAGAAGGGGATCGGCACCCACGCCGACTCCGACATCGAGGTCTACCTCGGCGGACAGTGCTCCCGGTTCACGGCGGACGCCGGTATCGACGACGAGATCAACGGGTACGGCGAGGTCGCCTTCTCCGTGGAGGCGGACGGCAAGGTGCTGTGGACCTCACCGAAGGTGACCGGGGCGTCGGAGACCGTGCCGGTCGATGTGGCGCTCGCCGGGGCACGGCATGTGCGCCTGAAGGTCACTGACACCAACGGGTCCAAGACCGGCGACCACGGCGACTGGGGCGCGGCGCGCTTCAGCTGCTCCTGAGTGGCCGTCACCCGGCGGAGGGGGGGGGGGGGGGG
>NZ_JBMNDO010000165.1:0-13895 GCF_052542855.1 Streptomyces sp. SAS_281 | reverse complement strand
CGTCCGCGGCCCCCGAGGCGGGCGGCATGGTCTTCGAGGGCGTCGGGTTCCGCTATCCCGACGCGGAGGAGGGCTCGGCGCCCGTGCTCGACCGCATCGACCTGCACATCCGGCCGGGCGAGACCATGGCCCTGGTCGGCGCCACGGGATCCGGCAAGACCACGCTCACCTCGCTGGTGCCCCGGCTGTACGAGGCGACGTCCGGGCGGATCACGCTGGACGGCGAGGACATCACCGCCATGCCGCGCGCCCGGCTGCGGGAGCTGGTGTCGGTGGCGTTCGAGGAGCCGACTCTCTTCTCGGCGAGCGTCGGGGAGAACGTGCTGATGGGCGCGGAGGGGGCCGGCGAGGAGGAGCTGCTGCGGGCGCTCTCGGTCGCCCAGGCCGGCTTCGTCCAGGAGCTGCCGCACGGGGTGGACACGGAGGTCGGTGAGCAGGGCCTGAGCCTGTCGGGCGGCCAGCGCCAGCGCCTCGCCCTGGCCCGCGCGGTGGTGGGCAGGCCGCGCTTCCTGGTCCTCGACGACCCGCTCTCCGCGCTCGACGTGCACACGGAGGCCCTGGTGGAGGCGGCGCTCCGGCAGGTCCTGGCGGAGACCACGGCGGTGGTGGTCGCGCACCGGCCGTCGACCGTGATGCTCGCGGACCGGGTGGCGCTGCTGTCCGGGGGCCGGATCACCGCGGTCGGCACCCATCAGGAACTCCTGCGCAGCAACGCCGAGTACGCCTGGCTGATGTCGGGCGCGGAGGCGTCGGACGACGCGGGCACGGAGGACCACGCGGGCACGGAGGGCGGAGCGCGGGCGCGGTCCGTACCCGGCACCCACCCCACCGAATCCCTGGGCGCGAAGGCCCCTGCCGAGGAGGGCAGCACCCGATGACCAGCACGACGACCGGACGACCCGCCGAACCCGGCGGCGAGGAGGACGAGCGGCGGCCCGCCCCGGACGCGGCGTCCCCGAAGACGGCCGGGGACCCCTTCGACCGCGACGACCTGCCCACCCCGCGCGGCGCCACCCGGCAGCTGCTCGCCTCGCTGCTGCGGCCGATGCGCCGGCGGGTGGCCGCGTCCGCGCTGGCCATCCTTTTGCAGCAGGCGGCGGTGCAGGCGGGGCCGCTGCTGGTCGCGTACGCCATCGACAGCGGGGTGCCCGCCTTCCGCGAGGACGACTACGGGCCGCTGATCGCCGTGGCGCTGGGCTACGCCCTCTGCTCGGTGGTCGCGGGCGCCCTGCAGTACGCGTTCATCCAGCTGTCCGCGCGGGTCAGCCAGGACGTCCTGCTCGACCTGCGCGGCCGGATCTTCCGCCACGCGCAGGCGCTCAGCGTGGACTTCCACGAGCGGTACACCTCCGGCCGGCTGATCTCCCGGTCCACGACCGACCTGGAGTCGCTGCGGGAGCTGCTGGAGGAGGGGCTCCAGGAGCTGATCCACATCGTCCTGTCGTTCGTGTCCATCGCCGTGGTGCTGCTCTGGCTGGACCTGGCGACGGGCGCGGCGGCAGTGGCGTCCTTCCTGCCGCTGTATCTGCTGGTGCGGCTGTACCGGAAGCGCTCCTCGGTGATCTTCGCGAGCCGTTCGACGGCGATCGCGTCGGTCGTCGTGAAGTTCGCGGAGACCATGAACGGCATCCGGCCCGTCCAGGCGTTCCGCCGCGAGCGGGTCAACGACGCGGCCTTCCTGGAGCTGAACACGCGTCACCGGTCCGCCAACGGCGACGCGATGCTGGAGAACGCGCGCTACGTCGTCGGCTCGCGGCTCGTCGCCAACACGGCGGTGGCCGGAATCGTGCTGTGGGGTGCCTACCGTGTGGCGGACGGCGGCCTCGCGCTGGGGGTGCTGGCCGCGGTGGTGCTCTACCTGCGGCGGCTGTACGACCCGATCGACCGGCTCAGCATGTTCCTCAACTCCTTCGAGTCCGCGGCCGCCTCGCTGGCGAAGATCGCCGGGCTCCTCGCGCAGGCGCCGACGGTCCCGGAGGCGCTGGAGCCCCGTGAGCTGCCGGCCAGGGCCGGGGACCGGCCCGGCCGCGAGGTGGTCTTCGACGGGGTGAGCTTCGGGTACCGGACGGGCGGCGAGGTGCTGCCCCGGTTCGACCTGACGATCCCGGCGGGGCAGACGGTCGCCGTGGTGGGCTCCACGGGGGCGGGCAAGTCGACGCTTGCCAAGCTGCTCGCCCGGTTCTACGACCCGAGCGCCGGCCGGGTCCTGCTGGACGGCGCCGACCTGCGCGACCTGGCCACGCCCGAACTGCGGCGCGGGGTGGTGATGGTGACCCAGGAGGCGTTCCTGTTCTCCGGAACGGTCGCGGAGAACATCGCGATCGGCCGCCCGGAGGCGGGCCGGGAGGAGATCGAGAGGGCCGCGAAGGCGATCGGCGCCCATGACTTCATCACCGGTCTGCCCGACGGCTACGACACCGATGTGCGCAAGCGGGGCGGCCGGATCTCGGCGGGGCAGCGGCAGTTGGTGGCGTTCGCCCGGGCGCTGCTGGCCGACCCGGCGGTACTCATCCTCGACGAGGCGACCAGTTCGCTGGACATCCCCGGTGAGCGCGCGGTGCAGCAGGCGATGGACACGGTGCTGCACGGCCGCACCGCGGTGGTGATCGCGCACCGGCTCTCGACCGTGGAGGTCGCGGACCGGGTGCTCGTGATGGAGCGGGGGCGGATCGTGGAGGACGGCGCTCCGTCCGAGCTCATCGCGGGCACGGGCCGGTTCGCCGGTCTGCACCGCGCCTGGCGGGAGAGCCTGGCCTGACCTCTCGGCGCGGCTCCGGCTGCCCGTCCCCTGTGCAGCGGGGGCGGACAGCCAGATCGCGCCACCCCTCGTTACCGTCTCGTCAGGTGGGAACTTTCCGCTTGTTCACATTCGCGTCGCACTCCGCCCTTCCGCCCGCAACCCTCACGCGCCCTGCGCTTTCGGCGCGCCAAGGCACTCGGCGCCCCCCACGGAACCGCCGGGCGACGCTCCGCGAAACGTCCGCTTAACGAACACGCATCTTCCGGCAACGAACGAATTCCGGCCAAGTTGTTGACGCGGTCCTGACAGAGATGGCCGACTCCTGACACTCTTCACCCCGTTCCGCGCTCTGCTTGCTCTGCCCGGACGGCTCACTCAGCCGCCGGTACCCCCCTCGCAGAAGGAGTCCGCGTGAGATCCACGCACAGCCGTCGTGCCACCGCGACCGGCGCTCTGATAGCCGCAGCCGCCCTCCTCGCCGTAGGCGCCCAGACCGGATCGGCCTCCGCCGCCCCGGACAACGGCACCGCCAGGAGCGCCACCGCCGCCAAGGCGAACCCCGGTGCCCTGGCCAAGCAGCTCTCTCCCTCGCAGCGCGCCGAGCTGATCCGCGAGGCCACCGCGAGCCGGGCGGCCACGGCGAAGAAGCTCGGCCTCGGGTCCCAGGAGAAGCTCGTCGTCCGCGACGTCGTCCAGGACAACGACGGCACCACGCACACCCGTTACGAGCGCACCTTCGACGGCCTCCCGGTCCTCGGCGGCGACCTGGTCGTCCAGGAGAGCAAGGCCGGCGCGACGGAGAGCGTCGTCAAGGCGTCCCGCGCCACCACCGCCCAGCTGAAGGCCGTCGACACGGTCGCGGACATCACCCCGGCGGCGGCCTCCAAGCAGGCGCTCGGCGCGGCCAAGGCGGCCGGTTCGGACCGGGCCGTGGCCGACAAGGCACCCCGCAAGGTCGTCTGGATGGCCTCCGGCACCCCGCAGCTGGCGTACGAGACCGTGGTCGGCGGCCTCCAGGAGGACGGCACCCCGAACGCGCTGCACGTCATCACGGACGCCTCCACCGGAGCGAAGCTCTACGAGTGGCAGGCCATCGAGAACGGCGTCGGCAACACCGAGTACAGCGGCCAGGTCACCCTGGGGACGTCCGGCTCCTCCGGCGCGTACACCCTGACGGACACCGCGCGCGGCAGCCACAAGACGTACAACCTGAACCACGGCACGTCCGGCAAGGGCACCCTCTTCTCCGGCTCCGACGACGTGTGGGGCAACGGCAGCGCCTCGAACGCGGAGACCGCGGCGGCGGACGCCCACTACGGCGCGGCCGAGACCTGGGACTACTACAAGAACGTCCACGGCCGCACCGGCATCAAGGGCGACGGCGTCGGCGCGTACTCCCGCGTCCACTACGGCAACAACTACGTGAACGCGTTCTGGGACGACAGCTGCTTCTGCATGACGTACGGCGACGGCAGCGGCAACGCCAACCCGCTGACCGCGCTGGACGTGGCGGCCCACGAGATGAGCCACGGCGTCACCTCGAACACGGCCGGCCTCAACTACAGCGGGGAGTCCGGCGGCCTCAACGAGGCGACCAGCGACATCTTCGCCACCGCGGTCGAGTTCTACTCCAACACCTCCGCCGACCCGGGTGACTACCTGATCGGCGAGAAGATCGACATCAACGGCGACGGCACGCCGCTGCGCTACCAGGACAAGCCGAGCAAGGACGGCGCCTCCAAGGACTCCTGGTACTCGGGCATCGGCAACATCGACGTGCACTACTCGTCGGGCCCGGCCAACCACTTCTTCTACCTCCTGTCGGAGGGCAGCGGCGCCAAGACCATCAACGGCGTCAGCTACAACTCCCCCACCTCGGACGGCCTGCCGGTGACCGGCATCGGCCGCGCGAAGGCGGAGCAGATCTGGTTCAAGGCGCTCACCACCAAGTTCACCTCCACCACCAACTACGCGGGCGCCCGCACCGGCACGCTCGCGGTGGCCGGTGAGCTGTACGGCACGAGCAGCGCCGAGTACAAGGCCGTCCAGGACGCCTGGGCCGGGATCAACGTCGGCAGCCGCTCCGGCGGCACCGACCCCGGTACCGGCACCGTCTTCGAGAACAACTCGGCCGTCGCCATCCCGGACCACGGCTCGGCCGTCACCAGCTCGGTGTCCGTCACCGGCCGCACCGGCAACGCGCCCAGCACGCTCAAGGTCGGCGTGGACATCACGCACACCTACCGCGGTGACCTGGTCATCGACCTCGTCGCGCCGGACGGCAGCACGTACCGCCTGAAGAACTCGTCCTCCAGCGACTCGGCGGACAACGTCCAGACGACCTACACGGTCAACGCCTCGTCGGAGACGGCCAACGGCACCTGGAAGCTCAAGGTCCAGGACGTCTACAGCGGGGACACCGGGAAGATCAACAGCTTCAAGCTGACCTTCTGATCCCCCTCCGCGCCACCCCCCACCGCGCGGGTCACCGCATGACCCGCCCGTGACACGGAACCGCCCGGGAGAAACCATTCCCCCCGGGCGGTTCCGCCATACCGGGCGTGGCTCAGCGCAGCAGCACGCCGCCGCCGTCACCCGTGGCCCCGGTCGGCTGGGCGACCAGGCCGAGTTCGGCGCCGCTGGCCAGCAGCCGGTGCGCCGGCAGCACGCGCACGGTGTAGCCGTACGGGCCCGTGCGGTCCAGGGCGAGCGGGCCCTCGTACAGCCAGTGGCCCTCCAGGTCCTGGCCGCCCGCCGGCTTCAGCGGGAAGACCTGGGCCCCGGAGATCGCGTCGGACGAGTCGACCCGCCCCGCCACCGCCTGCACCTCCACGTCGTCCGGAGCCAGCGCGCCCAGCGAGACCCGGACCCGCAGCGCCAGCGTGGACCCCAGCTCCGCCGTCGCACCGGAGGCGGTCGGCGTCACCGCCTCCACATGGTCGACGGCCACCCTCGGCCAGGCGGCCCGGACCTTCGCCTTCCAGCCCGCCAGCTCCCGCGCCCGGGGCACGTCCAGCGAGCGCTGGGCGAGCGCGGCGGGGGCGTACAGCCGCTCGACATACTCCGCGACCATGCGGTCGGCGAGCACCTTGGGGCCCAGAGTGCCCATGGTGCGGCGGACCATCTCGATCCAGCGGCCGGGCAGCCCCTCGTCCCCGCTCGCGTAGAAGTGCGGGGCGACCCGGTCCTCGATCAGTTCGTACAGGGCATTGGCCTCCAGGTCGTCGCGCCGGTCCTCGTCCAGCGCGCCGCCCTCGGCCGTGGGGATCGCCCAGCCGAAGTCCGGCTCGAACCACTCGTCCCACCAGCCGTCCAGCACGGACAGGTTGAGACAGCCGTTGAGCGCGGCCTTCATCCCGCTCGTGCCGCACGCCTCCAGCGGGCGCAGCGGGTTGTTCAGCCAGACGTCACAGCCCGGGTAGAGCTTCTGCGCCATCGCCATCCCGTAATCGGGCAGGAAGACGATGCGGTGCCGGACCCGGGGGTCGTCGGCGAACCTGACCAGCTCCTGGACCAGCCGCTTCCCGCCGTCGTCGGCCGGGTGCGCCTTGCCCGCGACGACGATCTGGACCGGCCGCTCCGGGTGCAGCAGCAGCGCCCGCAGCCGGTCCCGGTCGCGCAGCATCAGCGTCAGCCGCTTGTACGAGGGGACGCGGCGGGCGAAGCCGATGGTGAGGACGTCCGGGTCGAGCACCCCGTCGATCCAGCCGAGTTCGGCGGGCTGGGCGCCCCGGTGGCGCCAGGAGGCGTGCAGCCGCTGCCGGACCTCGGCCACCAGCTGTTCGCGCAGGGTGCGGCGCAGGTCCCAGAGCCGGCGGGCCGGGATGTCCGCGACGGAGTCCCAGCGGCCCGGGGTGCCGCCCGACTCGGCGCGCAGCCGGTAGACCTCGGGGGCGACCCAGGTCGGTGCGTGGACGCCGTTGGTGACGGAGGTGATCGGGACCTCCGGCGCGTCGAAGCCCGGCCAGAGCCCGGCGAACATCTCCCGGCTGACCGCGCCGTGCAGCGTGGAGACGCCGTTGGCGCGCTGGGCGAGCCGCAGCCCCATGACCGCCATGTTGAAGACGCCCGGGTCGCCGCCGGTGTAGGTCTCGGTGCCGAGTTCGAGGACGCGTTCGACGGGGATCCCGGGCAGTTCGCCGTCCTCGCCGAAGTGGCGGGCGACGAGTTCGCGGTCGAACCGGTCGATTCCGGCCGGGACCGGGGTGTGGGTGGTGAAGACGGTGCCGGCCCTCACGGACTCCACCGAGGCGTCGAAGTCCAGCCCCGTCGTGGCGAGTTCGCGGATGCGCTCCAGGCCGAGGAAGCCGGCGTGGCCCTCGTTGGTGTGGAAGACCTCCGGGGCGGCGTGGCCGGTCAGCCGGCAGTACGCGCGCACGGCGCGGACGCCGCCGATGCCCAGCAGCATCTCCTGGAGCAGCCGGTGCTCGCTGCCGCCGCCGTACAGCCGGTCGGTGACCTCGCGTTCGCCGGGGAGGTTCTCCTCGACGTCGGAGTCGAGCATGAGCAGGGGGACCCGGCCGACGTGGGCCTGCCAGATCTGGGCGTGCAGGGACCGGCCGCCCGGGAGGTCCAGGACGATCTGGAGGGGGGTGCCGTCGGCCTCGCGGATCAGGGTGAGCGGCAGCTCGTTCGGGTCGAGGACGGGGTAGTGCTCCTGCTGCCAGCCGTCCCGGGACAGGCTCTGCCGGAAGTAGCCGTGGCGGTAGAGCAGCCCGACGCCGATGAGGGGCACGCCCAGGTCGCTGGCGGCCTTGAGGTGGTCCCCGGCGAGGATGCCGAGCCCGCCGGAGTACTGGGGCAGGGCGGCGGTCACCCCGAATTCGGGTGAGAAGTAGGCGATGGCGGCGGGGAGCGCGTCGTCCTGCTCGCGCTGCTCCTGGTACCAGCGGGGGCCCTGGAGGTACGCGCTGAGGTCGGCGGACGCCTCGGCGAGCCGGCGCAGGAACGCTTCGTCCCGGGCCAGCTCGGCGAGCCGCCCCGCGGACACGGAGCCGAGCAGGCGTACGGGGTCGCACTCCGCCCCGGAGCCGGCCGCCGGGTCGACGGCCCGGAAGAGTTCGCGGGTCTCGGTGTGCCACGACCAGCGCAGGTTCCGCGCCAGGTCGCTGAGGGGTTGGAGGGAGTCCGGAAGGACGGGACGCACGGTGAATCGACGAATGGCCTTCACGTATTCCACCTTTACAGGGGACGTACGAATCCGAGCGGGACGCACCTCCATGTGCGCCGCTCCGTCACCCTCGACGGTAGCCGTGACCGCGGCCCGCC
Organism: Streptomyces sp. SAS_281; assembly: GCF_052542855.1. Taxonomy (NCBI): domain Bacteria; kingdom Bacillati; phylum Actinomycetota; class Actinomycetes; order Kitasatosporales; family Streptomycetaceae; genus Streptomyces; species Streptomyces sp. SAS_281. The sequence goes on along the minus strand of NZ_JBMNDO010000165.1, from coordinate 5,887 downwards.
CGACACGGCGCCCGGCTTTCCCGTACGCCTCCTCGGCCCCGTAAGGCGTCACCGGACCCGTACGCCACAGGCGTTATGGCCGATTCCTTCTCCTCATTCGGTCTTGTGGGCCTTCGCGCCACAGGGAAAGCTGCCGGGTGGCGCCCATTCCCACGTCCCCCGTACGCCCGAGCAGCTGACCTATCACCGGATTGGCCCACCACGATGCGGGGGAAGGCTTCTCCGGTACCCGGAACGAATGCATTCGGATGACAGCCGATGACGGTTCATCTCCGGCACTCGCGTGATTCATTCCCTGGCCGCCGATGATCGGTCCCGGTTCGTATACGACCTGTTTGGACTGCCATTCGAGTGAACGCGCACAGGAGCGGCCATGCCCACACCCCACCAGTCATCCACGGAGCGGCTAGAAAGGACGCAACCCCATCTTCGCGGCGCGCGCGTTAGGCCTTCGGCGCACGCTGCCCACTCTGCCGAGTCCGAGCTCCAGCCCCCAGGTGATTCCATGATCGGTCGCATTCCCGTTCTCGACGTCCATCCGCTCGTCGACTGCGGCAGAAGGCCCGCCAAGGCCGTTGCCGGTGAGACCTTCCAGGTCACCGCGACCGTCTTCCGCGAGGGCCACGACGCGGTGGCCGCCAATGTGGTGCTGCGCAGCCCGAGCGGGCGCCCGGGCCCCTGGACCCCGATGCGCGAGCTGGCGCCGGGCACCGACCGCTGGGGCGCCGAGGTCACCCCGGACTCCGAGGGCCGCTGGACGTACACGGTCGAGGCGTGGAGCGACCCGGTCGCCACCTGGCGCCACGCGGCGGGGATCAAGATCCCGGCGGGCATCGACACCGCACTGGTCCTCGCCGAGGGCGCCGAGCTGTACGAGCGCGCCGCCGAGGGCGTCCCGAAGCGCGACGGACGGGAGGCGGTGCTGGCGGCGGTCGACGCGCTGCGCGACGAGTCCCGGCCGGCCGAGGCGCGCCTCGCGGCGGCCCTGGCGCCCGAGGCCAGGACGGCGCTGGACCGCCACCCGCTGCGGGAACTGGTCACCGCGTCCCGCCCGCACCCGCTGGTGGTGGAGCGGCGGCGCGCGCTGTACGGCTCCTGGTACGAGATGTTCCCGCGTTCCGAGGGGGCCCGGTACGAGACCCCGAAACCGCGCAAGGGCCGGGGCGCCAAGGCCGCCGGGCCGCAGCCGCCCCGGGTCGTGAGCGGCACCTTCCGGACGGCGGCCGAGCGGCTTCCGGCGGTCGCCGCGATGGGCTTCGACGTGGTCTATCTGCCGCCGATCCACCCCATCGGCACAACGCACCGCAAGGGCCCGAACAACTCGCTGACCCCCGCCCCGCACGATGTGGGGGTCCCCTGGGCGATCGGTTCGGCGGAGGGCGGGCACGACGCGGTCCACCCGGATCTGGGCACGCTGGAGGACTTCGTCCATTTCGTGGAGACGGCCCGCACCCTGCGTCTCGAAGTGGCCCTGGATTTCGCCCTCCAGTGCTCGCCGGACCATCCGTGGGTGGAGAAGCACCCCGAGTGGTTCCAGCACCGGGCCGACGGTTCGATCGCGTACGCGGAGAATCCGCCGAAGAAATACCAGGACATCTACCCGATCGCCTTCGACAAGGACCTTCCGGGCATCGTCGCGGAGAGCGTCCGCATCCTGCGGTTCTGGATGGACCGGGGTGTGCGGATCTTCCGGGTCGACAATCCGCACACCAAGCCGGTGATCTTCTGGGAGAAGGTCATCACCGAGATCAACCGCACCGATCCCGATGTGATCTTCCTGGCCGAGGCGTTCACCCGGCCGGCGATGATGCGCACCCTCGGCGCCATCGGGTTCCAGCAGTCGTACACGTATTTCACCTGGCGGAACACCCGTCAGGAACTCACGGATTACGTGACCGAGCTGGCCGGTGAGACCGCCGCGTTCATGCGGCCGAATTTCTTCGTGAACACGCCCGACATCCTTCCGGGATACCTTCAGGAAGGCGGCAGGCCCGCGTTCGAGGCCAGGGCGGTGCTCGCGGCGACCCTCTCCCCCTCCTGGGGGGTGTACGCGGGGTACGAGCTGTGCGAGAACACCCCGATCCACCACGGCAGTGAGGAGTACCTCGACTCGGAGAAGTACGAGATCCGGCCCAGGGACTGGGAAGCCGCAGAGCGCGAGGGCCGTTCGCTCGCCCCGCTCATCACCTCGCTCAACCGGATCAGGCGCCGCCACCCGGCCCTGCAGCAGCTGCGTGACGTGCACTTCCACGCCTCGGACAACGACGCGGTGATCGCGTACAGCAAGCGTTCCGGTTCGAACATCCTTCTGGTGGTCGTCAACCTCGACCCGCACCACACCCAGGAGGCGACCGTCTCGTTGGACATGCCGCAACTCGGCCTCGACCGGCACGAGAGCGTGCCGGTGCGCGACGAGCTCACCGGCACTTCCTATCACTGGGGCAGGACGTTCTATGTGCGCCTTGAGCCGGGCGTGACGCCCGCGCACATCGCCGTCCTGCGACCGTCCCCGCCGACCGGAGGGTCACCCACACCATGATCGTCAATGAGCCCGTCCACGACACGTTCGAGGACACCCCGGCCAAGGACCGCGATCCCGACTGGTTCAAGCGTGCCGTCTTCTACGAGGTGCTCGTCCGGTCCTTCCAGGACTCCAACGGCGACGGCATCGGAGACCTGAAGGGGCTCACCGCCAAGCTCGACTACCTCCAGTGGCTGGGGGTCGACTGCCTCTGGCTGCCGCCGTTCTTCAAGTCGCCGCTGCGCGACGGTGGTTACGACGTCTCCGACTACACCGCCGTGCTGCCGGAGTTCGGCGACCTCGCCGACTTCGTGGAGTTCGTGGATGCCGCGCACCAGCGCGGCATGCGCGTGATCATCGACTTCGTCATGAACCACACGAGCGACCAGCACGAGTGGTTCCAGCAGTCGCGGACCGACCCCGACGGGCCGTACGGCGACTACTACGTCTGGGCCGACGACGACAAGCAGTTCCAGGACGCCCGGATCATCTTCGTGGACACCGAGTCGTCCAACTGGACCTTCGACCCGGTGCGCAAGCAGTACTACTGGCACCGGTTCTTCTCGCACCAGCCCGACCTCAACTACGAGAACCCGGCGGTGCAGGAGGAGATCATCTCCGCACTCCGCTTCTGGCTGGACCTGGGCATCGACGGCTTCCGGGTCGACGCGGTGCCGTACCTCTACCAGCGCGAGGGCACCAACTGCGAGAACCTGCCGGAGACCCACAACTTCCTCAAGCGGGTCCGCAAGGAGATCGACGCCAACTACCCGGACACGGTCCTGCTCGCCGAGGCCAACCAGTGGCCCGAGGACGTCGTGGACTACTTCGGCGACTACGGGTCCGGCGGGGACGAGTGCCACATGGCGTTCCACTTCCCCGTGATGCCGCGCATCTTCATGGCCGTGCGGCGCGAGAGCCGCTACCCGGTCTCCGAAATCCTGGCGAAGACCCCGGCGATCCCGGACAACTGCCAGTGGGGCATCTTCCTGCGCAACCACGACGAGCTGACGCTCGAAATGGTGACGGACGAAGAACGCGACTACATGTACGCGGAGTACGCCAAGGACCCGCGGATGCGGGCCAACATCGGCATCCGCCGCCGGCTGGCGCCGCTGCTGGACAACGACCGCAACCAGATCGAGCTGTTCACCGCCCTGCTGCTCTCGCTGCCGGGCTCCCCGATCCTCTACTACGGGGACGAGATCGGGATGGGCGACAACATCTGGCTGGGCGACCGGGACGCCGTACGCACCCCGATGCAGTGGACACCCGACCGCAACGCCGGGTTCTCCTCCAGCGATCCCGGGCGGCTCTACCTCCCCACGATCATGGACCCGGTCTACGGCTACCAGGTCACCAACGTCGAGGCGTCGATGGCCTCCCCGTCCTCGCTGCTGCACTGGACCCGGCGGATGATCGAGATCCGCAAGCAGAACCCCGCGTTCGGCCTCGGCACCTACAACGAACTGCCGTCCTCGAACCCGGCCGTGCTCGCCTTCACCCGCGAGCACGGGGACGACCTCGTGCTGTGCGTCCACAACTTCTCCCGGTTCGCACAGCCGACGGAGCTCGACCTCAGGTCCTTCAACGGGCGTCATCCGGTGGAGCTGATCGGCGGGGTGCGCTTCCCCGCCATCGGTCAGTGGCCCTACCTGCTGACTCTCGCGGGACACGGCTTCTACTGGTTCCGGCTGCGCAAGGACGCGCCGCCGAGCTGACGCGCGAGGCCCCGTGCGGGGCGGTTACCGCCGCCTCGCACGGGGCACCCGCACCCATACCGGGTGGTTCAGGAAGCTTCCTGGATCCTCCTGGCGTTTCTATCCCCTCATGTCGAGTCCGTACGGATCATCCTGACCCGACACGTCCCGCACAGCCGGACAGCCAATGCCGCAATCCGGGACACTCTTCGCATCCTGTGGTGTGCCCGGGGAAAGGACGCGATGCCATGTCGGAGGCTGCATCCGCTCAGGTCACCCTGGCGAACAGCACAGCCCTGATTCCGTCTCTCGGACCGCTGCTCCACGAATGGCTGCCCCGGCAGCGGTGGTTCGCGGGCAAGGGACGGCCCATCACCGCCTTCTCGCTCGTCTCGGCCACCGAAATACTGCCGGTGGACGGCGGTGACGGCTCCGCCCCGGGGCTCCTGCACCTGCTGGTGCGGGTCCACCAGCCCACGATGCCCGCCCAGCCCCCCGTGGACTGCTACCAGTTGCTCCTGGGCGTCCGCTCCGCGCTGCCCCAGCACCTGGCGCCCGCCGCCATCGGCCGGGTGCCCGACGGGCCGCTGGCCGGGCTCGCGGTGTACGACGGACTGCACGACGCGCGCCTCGCCTCACTGCTGCTGGAACGATTGCGCACCCCTGGCCGGCTCGGCGCGGTCCGCTTCGACCGGGGCGCGGAGCCGATCCCGGAGGACCTGCCGCCGCGGGTGCTGGACACCGAGCAGTCCAACTCCTCGCTGGTGTACGGCAACGCGTACATCCTGAAGATCTTCCGCAGGGTCTTCCCGGGCACCAACCCCGACCTGGAACTCCCGCTCGCCCTGTCCCGCGAGGGGTGCGGGCGGGTTCCCGCGCCGGTCGCCTGGTTCGAGGCGGCGACCCCGGAGCAGCTGACGCTCGGGGTGCTCCAGCCCTACCTGCGCGGCGCCCAGGACGGCTGGCAGCTCGCCCTGCGCGCCCTCACCACCGGGCACGACTTCCTGGCCGAGGCGAAGGCGCTGGGCCGGGCCACCGCCGAGGTGCACACCGCGCTCGCCGCCGCCCTGCCCACCCCGCTGCTCCGCCGCGCCCAGACCGACGAGCTGGCCGCCGCCATGGTGGAGCGCCTGGAGGCCGCCGCCCACGCGGTCCCGGAGCTGGTCCCGTACGTGCCCGGGCTGCGCACCGCCTTCGACGCGGTCGCCGCGCTCGGGCACCGGGGGCGCAGCTGGGCCGCCCAGCGGGTGCACGGCGACCTCCACCTGGGCCAGACCCTGCGGGGCGCCGACGGCTTCTGGTCGCTGATCGACTTCGAGGGCGAGCCGGCCCGGCCGCTCCCGGAGCGCCGCAGCCCGCAGCCCCCGGTGCGCGACGTGGCCGGGATGCTGCGCTCCTTCGACTACGCGGCCCGTTCGCACCGGCCCTGGAAGCCCGAGTGGGCCGCCCGCTGCCGGGAGGCCTACTGCGACGGATACGCCGAGGCGGCGGGCACCGACCCGCGCTCCGAGCCGGAACTGCTGCGCGCCCACGAGACCGACAAGGCGGTGTACGAGGTGCTGTACGAGGCCCGGCACCGGCCCGACTGGCTTCCGGTCCCGATGGCCGCCATCCACCGCCTGGCCTCGGTCTCCGCCGGCTGAGGACGCCCCGCCAACACCAGATC
>NZ_JBMNDO010000164.1:0-14215 GCF_052542855.1 Streptomyces sp. SAS_281 | reverse complement strand
CCCCCCCCCCCCCCCCCCCCCCCCCCCCCCCCCCCGCCCGTACAGCCGGTCCGGTCAGTTGTGGCCGAGCAGCTCGTTCATCCGCGAGATCTCAGCGCTCTGGGAGGTGATGATTGCTGCGGCCATCGTCCTGGCGGGCCCGTGCACGCCATCGGCCCGCTCGGTCCTCGCCATCTCGACCGCACCCTCGTGGTGTTCGATCATCATCTCCATGAATGCGGTGTCGAACGCCTTGCCCGAGGAGTCCTTGAGCTTGTCCATCTCCTCGGCGCCCATCATGCCGCCGCCATCGCCGTGCATGGAGTGATCCATGGCACCCTCGGCCGGCACCTCCTCGCCCCAGGAGGTCAGCCAGCCGGACAGCGTCCTGATCTCCGGGTCCTGGGCCTTCTTGATGTCCTCGGCGAGCTTCTTCACCTCTGCCGACCCGGCGCGGCCGGGGACGAGGCCGGCGATCTCCACGGCCTGGCGGTGATGGGGGATCATGCCCTTGGCGAAGGCAGCGTCGGCCGCATTGTGCCGGCCCTGGGCGGCGGACGCCGGGGCGGAGGGGGAGCTCGTGGTGTGGCCGTCATGGCCGGACGAGCTGTCGCCGCTGCCGCAGGCGGCCAGGACGAGTGCGGCCGCACTCGCGGCGGCCACCGCGGCGGTACGACCGGCCTGAGAACGCTTACTGGTCATGGTGATGCAACTCCTTGGGCGCGCGGCCACAGCTGGGGCGCGCGGAAGTTCGCGGAATGAGGGCGGGCGGGAGTGCGGCACCAGCGGCCGGAACAACCGGGCCAGGTGCCGTGCCTGCGCTCTATATCCGTAGAAGTTGCAGCTCGGAGAGGTCGGGCGGCGCCCTCGAGCTCTCCGCGGAGGCCGCCGTTCGCGGCGGGGCGACGGCGGCGGAGAACGCGTCGGGCAGGGCGCCGGCCGGCGGGGGCGGCGCATAGGCGGTGCCGATCCCGGCCGCCACGCAGGACGCGTCGGCGTGAGTCAGGTGTTCCGACCCCCCGCCGTCGGTCTGTGAGCACCCCGACGGCGGGTGGGAAGCGTCCTCGGCGATGGTGGCCATCGCCATGTCGTGGCGGCCCGCCTCCGGCAGTGCTCCTCCCGGGCCGAGCGCGTGCATGCCCAACACACCGGTGAGTACCGCCCACACCAGCAGCAACCACAGCCGCCCGGCGGGGCGGCGGCTCGAATGCTGCGCGGAGGACGGCATGCGCTCATCGTACGAGCTGTCCCGGGCAGGTCCGGGCGGGCCCGGGTCGGGAGCTGTGGTGCGGTCAGCCGGCGGGTGCGGGCTCCGGCACGGCCGCGGTGTTCGCTGCCCGTCCGCCCAAGGGGGCGGCCCGGCACCGGTTGCCTGCCCGCCGGCCTCGCGTACCCGGCCAGGACGCAGGGAACGTGTGGCGGGGGCAGGCAGCCGAGGGGCCGTCAGCACCGCTCTCGTCGCCGCGTTGTCGGGCGCCGTGAGCGCCCAGGCGCTCAGCAGACGGAGACCCACGGGTCGTAGGGGAAGGCTGTGCCCGTGTGGCCTGCGCCCTGTCCTGCGGCGGGTAGGCGATGCCGGCCAATCGCTCCCGGGGCTGTCGACGGCGGGGCACGCCCTCAGCGGGCGTCGCCCTGGCCAGGGTCGAAGGGTTCGTTCGACAGCAGGCCGGCGGCGGCGCCGTCCAGCGCCGTCTGCCTCTCCTGGGAACGGGGCACCATGACCTTCTCGTACGCGCGGATGGCGTCGGCGATGGTGTCGTGACTCGCGAGGGCGACGGCGAGTTCAGCGGCGTCGAGCATGGCGAGGTTGACGCCGACGCCGAGCGGGGGCATGAGATGCGCGGCGTCACCGAGCAGGGTGACGCTGGGGTTCGTCTGCCAGGTGTGCGGGACCGGCAGGGCATGGAGGGGGCGGTGGATGTAGGGGCCGTCGTTGTCGGTGATGAGCCGGCGCAGGCCGGGTGCCCAGCCCTGGTAGCGGTCCAGGAGCAGGGTGCGGATCTGCTCGGTGTCCTGGCTGGTCAGTCCTGCCCGGGTGAGCCAGTCGGCGGGGCCGGGCTGGATGATGTAGACGCGTATGTGACCGCCGCTGTTGCGCTGGGCGAACAGACAGCGTTCACCGTCGGCTGCCATGGCGCTGCCCTGCCCGACGAGATCGGCGACGGAGCGGTGCGCGGTCTCGACGTCATCGAACCAGGCTTCCAGGAAATTGATGCCGATGTGCTCGGGTACGGCAGGTGAGAGCACACGTCGGACTGTGGACCAGGCGCCATCGGCGCCGATGACGAGGTCGGCCCGGACGACACTTCCGTCGGCGAAGTGCAGCCGGCGCGGGCCGTCATCGGGTCCTTCGACGCTCTTGAGCCTGCGGCCCCAGTGGACGGTGCCGGGGGCGAGGGAGTCCAGCAGGAGGTCACGCAGCCGGCCGCGGTCGATCTCGGGGGCGGTGAACTGGTCGTCGTCGGGCCGGTGGTGGAAGCGCAGGGTTCCGTCGGCGGTGTCGAACTGCCGCATCTCCTGGCCCTCGGGACGGGCGAGGCGGGTGAACTCCTCCAGCAGACCGGCTTCCTTCAGGGCGGCCTGGCCGTCTTCCTCATGCAGGTCCAGCGTGCCGCCCTGATTGCCGGCGTCGGGGCCTGGGGCCAGGTCGTAGACAGTGGCGTCCACCCCGTTGCGCTGAAGGACGCGGGCGCAGGTGAGGCCGCCGGGACCCGCTCCGACGATCGCGATGCGGGGGGCGGCTGAGGGTGTGGTCATGGTGATGCTCCGTTCCGTGGACCGCACGAGTGGGACAGCGGCAGGGCGCGATCGAGGCAGGGGCGGGCCGATCCACCAACCCGCCGCATCAGAGAAGCACACCGGATGCACAAGTGCAACGGTTTCACTTTTTCAGCAGTATCACCGTGGGGTAGATTGGCGGCATGCCCGATGCCAGCAGTACGACGCCCGCACCGCTGGGCCGTCGCGAACGCAAGAAGGCCGCCACCCGCCAGGCCATCGCCGACGCGGCCCTGCGCCTGTTCCTGGAGCGCGGCTACGACGACGTCGGCATCCGCGAGATCGCCGACGCCGCCGACGTGTCCACCACCACGCTGTTCAAGCACTTCCCGGGCAAGGAAGCACTCGTCTTCGACCAGCAGGACGAGATGAAGGCCCATCAGCTCCAGGCCGTACGCAACCGGCCGGACGGGCAGTCCCTCCCGGCCGCTCTGCGCGAACACGCCCTGCGCCACCGGCTGCTCCTCCCCGGCGGGAACCCCGACGTCAACGCCTTCCTCCGCCTGGTCACCGGCACCCCGGCGCTGCTCGATTACCAGCACAACACCTGGTTGGAGAACACCGCTCCCCTGGCCCGGGTCATCTCCGAGGAAAGCGGCCTCCCCCCCGACGACCCGGCCGGCACCGCCCTCGCCCGCTTCGCCCTCGAAGCGCCTCGCATCGCCCGCGACCGGCCCGACAGCGCCGCAGCCCTCAACGCCGCCTTCGACCTTCTCGAGCACGGCTGGCAGAGCATCGCCCCGGGCGCCGGAACTCCGCCGCGGGGCGGGCGCGTCAACGCACAGTCCTGACACCTGAGGGAGCATGACCGGCGAACTTCTCGATGGCCTCCGCGGTGACGGGGGTGAAGAAGTTGACGAGGTTGCCGTCGGGGTCGCGGAACAGCAGCGACCGGTTGCCCCACGGCATCGTGGTGGGCCGGCTGACGAAGTCGGTGACGAAGCCGGCCAGGTTCTGGTGCACCTGGTCCACGTCGTCGACGAGGAACTCGGTGATCACGCTGTGATTGTCCGCCGGCCGGGCAGAGTCCGGGGCGAACAGCGGGACCGTGCGGGTGCCTGCGATCGCGAGGGTCGCGCCCGCGGTCCTGAGTTCGGCGAAGTCCTCGGTTGCCCACATCGCCCGCACTCCTGTGGCCCGCTCGTAGAACTCGACGAGGCGTGCGACGTCGCCGGTGATGATACGGATCGAGACGAAATGCATGGATATCTCCTTGGCTGTGCCAAAAACGGGTACGCCACAGGCTAGGAGAAATAGTGGACGGATTCAGTCCTCTATTCCTGTGCTCGCGTTAGGCTGCACAGATGCCTGGACCCACCGGCCGCGTGCTGACCCTCCTTGAACTGCTGCAGTCGGGCGGCACCCGGACGGTGGCCGAGCTCGCCGACCGTCTCGGTGTCGAGGGGCGCACCGTGCGGCGGTATGTGAGCCGGCTGATCGATCTGGACGTGCCGGTGGAGTCGGTGCGTGGCCGCTACGGCGGCTACCGGCTGGCTCCCGGATACCGCTTGCCTCCGCTCATGCTCAGCAACGACGAGGCGCTGGCCGTGCTGCTCGGCCTGGCCGCCGGCCGTCGGGCAGGGCTGACGACGACGGAGCGCGCGGCAAGCGAGACCGCATCGGCGAAGATCCGGAGGGTACTGCCCCAGCACATCGCCCACCGGCTCGACGCACTCCTGGCAGCTCTCGCCCTCACGGACGAGCCCCGCGAGCCGGACCCCCCGGATGCCGAGGTCCTGCTCACCCTCGCCGATGCGGTCCGCCACAGCCGACCGGTCTCGGTCCACTACACCGACCGCGAGGGACGGCACAGCGAACGCACGCTGCACGCGTACGGGATCGTCGCCCATGCGGGCCGGTGGTACGTGACCGGAAGGGACGCCCGGGCCGGCGAGGACCGGACCCTCCGGCTCGATCGCATCGAAACCGCACGGGTCCTGCCCGGCTCATTCGACGCGCCCGTGGAGACGGATCCGGCGAAGCGCCTGCTGTCAGGGTTCGCCACGGCCGAGTACCGGCACGAGGTGACCCTGCGGATCCACGGGACGGCGGAGCAGATCCGCGCGCACCTTCCTGCCAGTGTCGCGCGTCTGGAGGAGCATGAGTCCGCCGCAGGCGGGGACCCGGCGGCCGAGCACTGGCTACGCGTCGAGCTGCGGGTGCAGCGGCTCGACTGGCTGCCTCGGGTACTCGCCGCCCTCGACCGGCCGTTCGTCATCGAGCGCCCCGACGAACTGCGCACCCTCGTTGACGCGCTCTCCCAGCGCCTCGCGTCCTACGCCCGCCAAGCCTGACAGCCGTTCAGCGACTGCCGCTTCGGCAGAGCACGGTCCCAGCGGACCTCTCCCTCCCCCGGCCCCGCGGTCGGCCGTCTACTCTGACCGCATGATCGATGAAGGCGACTTCCGGGTCGGGGACGTGCTGTCGGTCGCTTGCCCCTTCACGGTCACCAGGGTCGAGCGGGGTCTCCGGTGGAACGAGGTGTCGGTGCGATGGCCGTGGTGGGAAATCGACACGGACAACGAGTTCGCGCGCTGGAACGGGGTCGTCGCCCTCGGCGTGAACAGTGGCGGTAGCGTCTCGCCCCATGTCGAGGTCGAGCTCTTCCGGACAGAGCCCCCGCCCGACCAGCTGAAGGCAGGGGACGTCTGCCGTGTCGGCGTTCCGCCGACCGTCGTGCACGTGACGACCGTCGACCACCACGATCCCCCGCTGGAGACGGTCTGGCTGCCCCATCCCCGCCGGACCGTGACCGTGCTGCCCCGAGGTCTGTCCTATCGCGAGTTCCCGGACTCGAGCCATCTCGACGGCTCGGGGTACACCATCCACCCCGGCGACGGGATCCCCTTCACCTACGACCTCCTGATGCGCCCCTACATGTCTCTCCACTTGGGAGACGAGGTCGCCGATGCCGTCGGCCGGGCCTGGCAGTTCAACGGGCCCTGGGACTGGACGGCCTTCGACGGGGAGCCGGCCGGAACGGGCCCCGCGTGGCCGCTCGACCTGCTCACCCGAGCGGGGGCACCCCGCTCCGCCGAGGACGCAGAGGCGGTGGCGGTGAGCACGGCGAAGGGATCCCACCAGGAGACGGTCCGACGTTGGATGGCACTCACCGACGCCTCGCCGACACCGTGACGCGGGAAGAGGCCGTGGCCCGGACGCGTCACGCAGATCGCACCGAAAGATCTTCCCGCCGTACTCCTTCCGTTGGCCGGGGCTGACTACTCTCCAGTCGCCCGGTCCGGCACAGGAGAGGTACGTCATGAGCACCCCGGTCCACCGCACCCCGACTCGGCAGTCGGTCCTGCCCCCGGCCCGGCAGCACCGGGAGCGGGGCCGGACCGGAGACCCGTCCCTCACCTCGCCCGGCCACCCGCTCCTCGCGATCCAGGCCGGCCTCGGCAATCGGGCCGCGGTCGCCGCAGTGCAGCGCGCCGACGAAACCGCCAGGAGCAGAGACAGGAGCGGAGAACCGGAGAACGCCGGCCCGCTCCCCGCCCCCAGGAGTTACCGCGACCGGATCGCCGCGGTTCTCGACAAGGTCAAGAAGAACCTCGAAGTCATCGACACCTTCGTCAAGGGCGTCCACGTCCCCGCCAACGCAGGCTTCGCCCAGCAGGCATCTGCGACGGCGAGCGACGGTCTCAAGCACTCCACCGGCGCATCGGGGACCGCCGCCGCATCGGAAAACCTCGTCACGGAGACCGCCGGCGCCCTGCTCAGCGGAATGGAGGCGGTCAAAGCCAGGAGGGACGCCACGAAGCACCGGAGCGGGGCCGCCTTCCACACCGCGGACAAGAAGGCCAACTCCAAGAAGGCCGATGCGGTCATCGGTGCCGCCGGAGCGGGGAACTACGCGCTCGGCATCGCCAAGGAACTGACCAAGGCGCAGCTGGCGGCGCACGCCGCGACGGCATCCGAGGCCGGCGGTATCGGTTCCGGCGTCGTCGGAGCGGTGAAGGGCGCCCGCGCGGCGGCGCGGGTCGGGCTGACCGCTCGCAAGTACCACGCCCTGAAAGGGCTCGAAAGGCACGACCGTACCGACGAGGAGGCCATGGCCCGGCTGGCCCTGGCCCGGCAGGAGGCTGAACAGGCCGCGGATGACGCATATGTCGCACTGGACGGCCACTGGGACCACGAGGGCGAGGACCGGATGGCACGCGTCTCCCAGGCCATCGATGCCGCCTGGGCGGCGACGGGCGCCGCCCGTGACGCGGCCGCCGACATCCGGCGCGCCGAAGACGCGAACACGATGCACACCGTGCACACGTACGCGCTGGGCAAGCAGCGCAACAAAATGGGCAAGCAGGCGTTCACCGCGGTGGGCGAGTCCGCCAAGGCCGCCGGCGGCGTCGTGACGGCGGTCGCCGCCACTGCGGGAGGCGCCGGACTGGCGAGCAATCCCGTCGGCTGGGGCCTCGCCGCCGGGGCGGCCGGCCTCATCCTCGGCGTCACCGCGTACAAGGCGGGTCGCGCCGGTATGAAGCGTTACGACGGGGCCCGCCACCCGGAACGCTGGGGGGCGGATGAGACCTCGGCCGAACCCGCCTCCCGGCCCGATGCGCTGAAGGAAGCCCTGAAGTTCTGGAAAAAGGTCGAGAACGGTGAACGCCAGGCCATGGCCCGCAAGATCTACGGGCTCGCGGCGGGAGCGGAAATCGACGGGAGCGGCCAGACGTCGTCCGCGATGCGTGACTCGGCCCGAGCCCTCCTCATCGCTCTCAAAGCGGGTCCCAGCCACCACAAGCTGACCCCGGACGAGTGGGCGGAGTCCCTCAACGACCCGGCCAGGAGCGCCGCGTGGGTCAAGGAGATCGCGGAGCAGTTGTCATCGGCCTGACGTCTCCCGGTGGGGCCGCCTTGCGGGCGCGTTCGCACGTCGCCCCGGGGCCGGAGACCGGTCCCGGGGCCCGTCGTAATTCGGCTGCGCGCGCCGTCACGCCTCCGCATACTGGCCGTCGCCGACTCCCGCAATCCGAAAGGGCCGTTCCCGCGTGCAGGCTGCCGTCACCGTCTCCCCCGCTCAGATCCCCGAACTGCTGCTGGGCCTCGCCACCGTGCGGCCCGTATTCCTGTGGGGCGCACCCGGAATCGGCAAGTCGTCGCTCGTACGGAAGTTCGCCGAGTCCCTGGGGCTGGAGTGCGTCAGCCTTCTCGGGACCCAGCTCGCGCCGGAGGATCTCATCGGGGTGCCCCAGATCCGCGACGGCCGGTCCGTGTTCTGCCCGCCCGAGTCCATCGCCCGCGACGAGCCGTACTGCCTGTTCCTCGACGAGCTCAACGCGGCGACCCCCGATGTGCAGAAGGCTTTCTACTCACTGATCCTGGACCGGCGCATCGGGTCCTACGAGTTGCCGGCCGGCTCGATCGTCATCGGGGCCGGCAACCGTGCGACGGACAACGCGCTGGCGCGGCCCATCGCCTCCGCCCTGGTCAACCGGCTCACCCATGTCCACCTTCGGGCCTCGGCGGCGGACTGGCTGGTGTGGGCGGGCGAGAACGGTGTCCACCCGTGGGTGACGGACTACCTCGTCGACCGCCCCGACCATCTGTGGTCGCAGCCGCCCAAGACCGAGGAGCCGTTCTCCACGCCCCGCTCCTGGCACATGCTCTCGGACGCCCTGCACTCCTTCGGGCCGGAGATCGACGAGGAGACGCTGAAGGTCGTGGTGCACGGCACGCTGACACCGGCTCATGCCGTCTCCTTCTGCGGGTACGCGAAGATCGTCCGTCATGCCTTCGGCATCGAGGCGATACTCAAGGGGGACGCCTCCTGGCCGAGGCGGCCCGAGGACCGCGACCTGCTCTATTACCTGGCCGAGGCGTTCCGGGGGCGCCTGGTCAAGGATCTTCCGCGCGAGAAGGAGCACGTCTCGCCGTCGCTGCGGCAGACCGCCTACCGTGCCAAGTCGCTGCTGGTACAGCTCGCCGAGATCTCGGTGGAGGTCGCGCAGACCGTCATCGCGGACGACGCCGACGGACTGCCCGTGCTGCCCGCCTGGTTTCTCGTCGACGCCGCGCGGGACATGCCCCGGCTGGTCGAGGCCCGGCGGTGAAGGGGGCGGGCCGGCGCGGGGGCGGCGGCGAGAGCGGGAAGAACGCGTCCGACCCGGCCGCCGATGCCTTCGCCGCCGGGCTCGCGCTCGTCAAGCGCAACCCGGCGTTCGCGGCCGTGGAGGCGTCCGTGTGCCGCCAGACCACGTGCGCGCTGACCCCGGCCGGAGGACTGGCCGCCGTCACCTCGAACGGCACCATCCACGTACACCCCACCAAGCGGGCGGATCCGGCGGAGTGGGCGTGGGTGCTGGCCCACTGTCTCCTGCATCTCGGTTTCGGCCATGTGCCCGCCTCGGCGGACGCATCGCGCGCACAGCCGGACCGCTTCGATGTCGCGGCCCGCTGCACGGTCGTCAACCGCTTCCTGCTCGCCCACCCGATGGGCCGGGCACCCGTCGTCCTTCCGGAGTCGTTCCCCGGCGGCGACGAGGAACTCCTCGCCTCGCGATGGCGCCGCGACGGCATCCCCGCCGCCCACGAACACTGCGGCACCGCGGGCGAGCACCCCGACCAGGTGTTCACGACCTGGAACGCCTGGAACAATTCCGCGGTCCCGGACTGGGAGACCGCCTTCGCCCACGCGCTGACCCGCAGTGTGTCCGCCGCGATGGACGTGGCCGGCGGCCGCCGCGACCGGGTCACCGGCAAGCTCGCGCCCCAGCGGCCCTGGGACCGCGCCCTGAACTGGTTCGTCTCCTCCTACCCCTTGCTCGGCGGGCTCGCCGCGGGCCTGAAGATCGTCGCCGACGCCGAGCTGGCTCGGGCGCGGAACATCGCCATCGCCGCGGTCAGTCCGGTCGCCGGCGAGATCTACGTCAATCCGTTGTGCGGGTTCACCGACGAGGAGTGGCGCTTCGTCCTCGCGCACGAGATGCTGCACGCCGCGCTGCGGCACGGCGAACGCGGAGGCGGCCGTGACCCGTTCCTCTTCAACGTCGCCGCCGACTACGTCGTCAACGACTGGCTCGTGCAGATGCGCGTCGGCGACATGCCCGAAGGGCTGCTGTACGACCCCGGCCTGCGGGACCTTTCCGCCGAGGAGGTGTACGACCGCGTCGCGCACGACCTGCGCCGTCACCGCAAGCTCGCGACGCTCCGGGGCAGGGGCGTCGGGGACGTCCTCGGCGAGCCGCTGCCGCACGCCGGTGCCCGGCCGTACACCGACCTGGACCAGTTCTACCGGCGCGGGCTTGTGCAGGGTCTCGACCTGCACCAGTACGGCGAGCGCGGTCTCCTTCCGGCCGGACTGGTCCAGGAGATCCGCGCCCTGGCGCACCCGCCCGTACCGTGGGACGCGCGGCTGGCCCGCTGGTTCGACGAGTACGTTCCCCGGCCGGAGCCCGTACGCTCCTACGCTCGTCCCGCACGGCGGCAGGCTTCGACGCCCGGTATCCCGCGCGCCGGACGGTACTTCCCACCCGAGGAGACAGCCCGCTGCACCTTCGGCGTCGTCCTGGACACCTCCGGTTCGATGAACAGCACCTTGCTGGGCAAGGCCCTCGGTGCCATCGCCTCGTACGCCGAGGCTCGCGACGTACCCGCCGCGCGCGTCGTCTTCTGCGACGCCGCACCTTACGACGCCGGCTATCTGCCGCCCGCCGAGATCGCCGGCCGGGTGCGGATACGCGGCCGCGGCGGCACCGAACTCCAGCCCGGCGTGGAGCTGTTGCAACGGGCGGACGACTTTCCGCCGGGTGCGCCGGTTCTGGTCATCACCGACGGCTGGTGCGACGTCTTGCGCATCCGGCGCGAGCACGCCTACCTGATCCCGCAGGGCGCTTCGCTGCCGTTCACCCCGCGCGGCCCGGTCTTCCGGCTGACCTGACCTTCCGGCGAGCCGGGCGGCCCCTGTTCTGGCCGAGGGTGTACGCGTCCGCACGCGGCCCGTTGTGCGTGCGGACCCGTGCCCATACTGCGGGATGCCTGGTGGGAATCCCGGCCGGACCTCGGCTGAACGTCCGGGGCGCCCGGCCGCGCCGCGCGCGCCCCCGGCGCGGGTCCGCCGCCCGCGGCCGTGGGCGGCCTCGGCTCCCGGCCACCGATGAGGACGGCGCTACTGGGCGGAGGCCGGCCGTCGACGCAGCAGGCGGCCGCTGAGCAGCACCGCGCAGGCCGTGACAGTCAGCAGACCGCCGGCGAGGAAGGTGCCCCGCACCCCGGCGAACGACAGGATCAGCCCGCCGAGCGCGGCGCCCGCCGCGATGCCGGCGTTGTAGAGACCGGAATTGGCCGCGAGCGCGATGTCCGTGCGGCCGGGTGCGCAATGGAGCATCGCGTTCTGGGTGGTCATGAACACCGGCCCGAGTGCACCGCCCATCAGCACCAGGAACACCACCGCGGCCGCCGGGTCGCGGCCGACCGCGTACAGACCGGTCATCCCCACCGCCTGCGTGGCCACGGCGACAGTCAGCGCCGCCTGCGGAAAGCGGTCCAGCACCGCCCCGGTGATGCTCACCCCGATGAGACACGCCACCCCGAAAACCACGAAGAGGGCACTCACCGCGCTCGTGGAGAAGCCGCTCACCTCGCCCAGAAGCTTCACGACGTAGGTGTACCCGGCGAACGCACCGGTCGCGGACAGGGTCCCGGCCGCCAGCACGATCCGGAACCGGCGGGCGTCGGGACTGGTGCCGTAGGCGGCGGGCTCCTCTTCCGGCCGCGAGGTCGGGAGCACGACGGCGATCGTCACGAGGGAGACGAGCCCCAGCCCGGCCAGCACAGCGACGGGCACCTGCCACTCACTCCGCTGCCCCAGCCAGGTGCCGGCGGGGACACCCAGCACGAGGGCGAGCGAACCGGCGACGGACAGCGCTCCGATCACACGCCCACGGAACCTGGGCGCGAACATGCCCACCGCGACCGGCCCCATCACGGCCCAGAACAGCGCCTGGGCGAGTGCGGTCAGCAGCCGCGCCGCAAGGAGCGTCCAGTACGAGGCCGCGAGTGCCGCGATCAGACTGGACACGACCAGCGCGGCCAGCAGTCCGGTGAGTACGTGGCGCCGGGGCACTGCCCTCACGCCGTGGGCGAGCGGCACAGACGCGACGGCCACGGTGACGCCATAACCGGTGACCAGGAGTCCGACGGCCGGCACAGACACCCGCAGACTGTCGGAGATGACCTCGAGAAGGCCGATCGGCAGGTTCTCCGCGGTGTTGAAGGTGAAGGCCGCCAGCATCAGGGCCGCCAGCACCGCCGGCCCGCGCCATGGAGCCGGTCGTGGCACGACCGTACGGGCCCTTCCTGACCTCGTCCGTCGCGTGTGCCCCGTGACACCGTCCATGGAGGTACCCAACCGGGCTCACGGGTCCGTCGCAACCGCATTCATCTCTGGCGCGGGCGGGGACTGCCCGGCCGGTCCCGTGTGGCCTCCGGGAGTCACGCACCCTCCGTGAACGCGGTGGAGTGGTCGGCGACCCACTGACGAAACGTTCGCGGCGCTGTCCCGAGGATGTCGGCCACCGTGGTCGTGATGTACGCGGGCTGTCCGACCGCCGCGCTCCACGCGGCGAGCAGCATGTCGAGGACCGAACTGGGCACCGCGTCCTCCGACAGCCTTCGGAACTCGTCCGGCGTCATCTCCTCGAACGCGATCCGGCGCCCCAGGACGTCAGCGATGACGTCCACCTGCGCTGCGTGGGTCAACGATTCGGGGCCGGTGAGGACGTGGTCGGAAGAGGCGTACCCGTCCAGACGGAGCGTTCGCGCCGCGACGGCTGCGACGTCTCGGTCGTCGACAGGTGCCGTCTCGGCGGCGCCGTGAGGCCACCGGACGACTTCGCCCGCTCGGATCGCGGGTGCCCACCAGGCCGAGGCGTTCGACGTGAGCATCCCCGGCCGGATGATCGTCGACTCGAGACCGGTGGCCGTGATGTGCCGCTCGATCTCGACGTGGAGCTCGGCCATGGGATTGGGCTGCTGGAAGAAGGGGTGCGGCGTCCGGTGCGGGGAGGAGAGGAAGACGACCCGACGCGCGTGGGCTGCCAGCCGCTCGACGACCGCCGCGACGGTCCGCGGCGGAGCGGTCCACACGAGGAAGACCGCGCCGACGCCGCGCAACGCCGGGTCGAGCGACTCGGGCACGGTGAGGTCACCGGCGAAGACCTCGGCCTGCGGGGGCAGCGTCTTTGCCGCCTCGGTACGGCGCGCGAGGGCTCGGACCGGCACGCCCGCGTCGAGAAGCTGATCGATGACGGCGCGGCCGATCCGGCCCGTCGCCCCGGTGACGAGTACGGGAGGAATGTCTGTCTGATGCATGCCACACATGAAAACGTTACCGAGTTAAAAAAGCAACTCGGTCATAAATGTTACGGTGGATCCATGAGCGAGTCGACGGGACTGCGGGCCCGCAAGAAGGAACGGACGCGCGACGCCATCGGAGACGCGGCCGTCTCGCTCTTCCTGGAACGCGGTTTCGACCGCGTCTCGGTCAACGACATCGCCGCGGCAGCCGAGATTTCCAAGCCGACCCTCTTCCGGTACTTCCCGACCAAGGAAGACCTGGTACTTCACCGGTTCGCCGACCACCAGGGCGAGGCGGCACGCGTCGTACGCGACCGCAGGCCAGGCATCGAACCGGTGACCGCGCTGCACCGGCACTTCCGGGCCGGCCTCGACCGGTACGACCCCGTCACCGGCCTCAACGACCACCCCGAGGTGGTGGCGTTCCACCGGCTGGTGTTCAGCACACCGAGCCTGGCGGGGCGGCTCACGCGGTATCAGCTGGAGGACGAGGAGGCGCTGGCGGATGCCCTCGGCGAAGGCATCCAGGCACGGTTGCTGGCCGCTCAGGTCCTCGCGGTGCAACGGGTACTCGCCCGGGCCAACTGGCAGAAGATCGCCGAGGGCCGCACCGCCCACGCCGTCCGCCCCGAAGCCGTGGCCGATGCCGGCCATGCCTTCAGCCAACTGGCGTGACCGGCGACGCCGAGCTCCGGGTGCCCGCACAGCGCACGCTTGCGCCGGGCCGGACGACGGCCGTCCGGCAGTCCGGAACCGGCCGTACCGGGGCCGCCTCCCGCGCGTCCGAAGAACCGGCACACGGCCACCAGCAGCACGGCTCCGCGTCACCGAGCCGGCGGTCACCGCTGTGGGAACCCCCTCCCCCGCAGGGGCGTTGTCACGGGTTGCGGGGAGGACGAGGGGAGTTGGACCGTGGCGCAGAAGCACTCGCGGGGGCCGTGGCGGCTGCTGCTGGTCGAGGACGACCGGGAGCTGGCCGGCATGCTCTCCGATGTACTGCGGGACGAGGGATACACGGTCGATGTGGCGACCGACGGCCAGCAGGGACTGCACCTCGGCCTCTCCCGGCAGTACGACGTGCTCGCCGTCGACCGGCGCCTGCCGGGGCTCGACGGCCTCGACCTCATGGGCCGGTTACGGTCCCGCGGGGGGGGGGAGG
>NZ_JBMNDO010000163.1:0-14422 GCF_052542855.1 Streptomyces sp. SAS_281 | reverse complement strand
CGGGGGGGGGGGGGGGTGGGGTCCGGGCTCCGGACCGCACCCTCCCTTGCCGGGGCCCCGTCCGCCCCGTGCGGGGACAGTGGCAGAATGCCGATCTTGCACTGCAGACGGGCGGCCACCGCCCCGGGCGAGGACGGTGGGTACGCATCGGCATGGCAGAAAGTGGACGGCACATCACGCGGAGAACGCTGCTCCTCGGCGGCGGCGCTGCCGCCGGCGGCGTCCTGCTGAGCACGCGGCCCGGCCCCGTTCTGCCGGACGACGGGAAATCCGACGGGCCCGCCGAGGAGTTCGATGTCTCCTCGGCTTCGGAACTGATGGCGCCCACACCACTGCGTCATGTCACGGGACCGCAGTCGGTCTCGTACGGCCGGAGTCCGGACGACACGTACGCGCTCCAGCTCATGCCGGCCTCCGTTCGCCTTCCCGATGAAACCCGGGCCCTCGGAAGCCGGGCCAGGCGGCTGTCCGGTGACATGTGCGTCACGGTCCTCTCGCCGTCGGGCGGCAGTACCGGGCACATGTACCTGCGTGGCTTCGGGCACGGGATCTCGTTCGGGGTGGAGCCGTCGGACGGGAAGGTGCTGCTGTGGGTGGAGTCCGACGCGGATCCCCGGACCGGGTACGGCCGCGCCATCGCCCGGGTCCCGTTCCGTGACGGCACCGTGCTCGACAGTTCGTCGGCGGGTGTTCGCCACCACCGGCCGGTACCGGGCGCCCGGCGGATGCACCCCACGCTTGACCTGGCGAACCGCCGTGTGCTGGTGAGCCACTGGACCGGGCGGAGACACGGCTATGCGGTGTACCGCATGGAGGACTTCCTCGGCCAGCGGTACGAGCCGTTGTACGAGATCGCGGACAGCGCGCTGAAGAAGGGCGAGACCTTCCAGGGGTGCGCCCTGCGCAATGGGTACATCTACCAGCTCACAGGGAATCCCTATACGGATGAAGCGGGTGGGAATCCCCCGTCCGCCGGCGGCAACACCTTCGTTTCGACGGTCGACGTGCGGAGCGGACGGACGATCGCGCGCCGACGGGTGACCGCCGCTCCGGAGCTGAACTTCCGGGAGCCCGAAGGGATCGCGGTCAGGCCGGGTACCGCACCGCGGCTCTGCATCGCCTTTTCGGTCAAGACGCCGGATCGGCGCGCACTCACCGTCTACTCGTGCGGGCCTTGACGGAGTAAGCGCCTAGCACGAGACCTGCCGCACCGTCGGGTGGAGCACAGGAACGTTAGGCAGATCACAAGCGGTCGCATTCCGTTCGTAACTGTTCCGCATCCAAGCAGTGAATGTTCAACTTTTGTCCCTTTAGGAGTTCACTGAACACTCGGCGAGTGTTTAGAGTTCAGCCGGAGGCTTCACAAGTTCCTTACACCCTGCCCGCGTCCTCCGGTCGGCTGCGGCGCTCGGCCCCCACTGTGACGTGCGGCACTCCCGCTCCGCGCCGGCAACACGGCCAAGCGCCGCATAGATCATCGAAGGAGGAGTCGGTCGCTGATGGGCAAAGCACGCCGCCAGGCCGTACTGGGGTTCCTGATCACCGCTGCCCTCGGGCTCGGCTTCCTGGGCATGTTGGCGGCGGTCGTCATCCCGTCCCTTCTCGTCTTCTCCTGTGCGGCCGCGGTCAGCTACGTGGCGGACCTGCTCCTGCACACCTCCGAGTCCTCTACCCTCGACCGGCTGCGGGACTCCCGGTTCGGCCTCACCATCCGGTTCCTGATCCGCCAGTTCCTCCTGCTGGCCTTCTGCGGGTCGATCGACGACCTCGCCTCCTTCGTCGTCCAGATGACGTCCGTGGGCCTGCTCCTCCTGTTCGTGCTCCAACTCGTCTACGGGGCCGTGCTGAAGCGGGTCAAGACCGAGCGTGCCGCCCTGCCGTTCACGACCCGCGGGCTCGATCTGGAGGCCCTGGGCATTCGGCGCATGCCGCATCCCTTCCTGATGAACAAGCACGTCCGCAAGACGCTGCACCTCGACGTCCCTCTCATAGCCGGTGCGCTCGGGACCATAGCCACCGACCGGTGGGAGTACGTCACCTTCGGCGCGATTTCCTCGGTCTGGTTCGCCTGCCTGGCCGTGCTGGTGCTGCTGCCCGGCGCGCGGAACGCCCTCATCCTGCCCTCCCCCGACGACGCCATCGTCGAACTGAACCGGCAGCTCGCGGCGTACCGGCCCCAGGTCGCCCTGTACTTCACCTTCGCCGCCGTCTCCCGGGACTTCATGTACCAGGTGAACATGTGGCTGGAGTCCCTGGAGATGCTGGACCTGCGGCCCATCATCGTGCTCCGCGAACGCGCCACGCTGCGCTTCCTGGACGCCACCTCCGTACCGGTCATCTGCGTGCCGAAGGCCGAGTACCTGGCCCGTGTCGAGATGCCCGAGCTCCGGGTCACGCTCTATCCCGGCAACGCCGGCAAGAACGTGCACATGCTGCAGCGGCACGACGTCAAGCACGTCTTCATCGGACACGGGGACAGCGACAAGCTGGCCAGCAGCAACCGGGTCAGCAAGGTCTTCGACGAGATCTGGGTGGCGGGCCGAGCCGGACGGGACCGCTACGAGCGCATCAAGCACGCGGTGACCGCCCAGCAGATCGTCGAGGTCGGCCGCCCGCAGCTGGCGCCGCTGCGGCGCTGGACCGGCTCTGTCGGCAACAGCGAGATACCCACCGTGATCTACGCCCCCACGTGGGAGGGCTGGACCGATGACGCCTGCTACACCTCCGTCATCCCGGCCGGTGAGCAGCTCGTGCGCGCCCTCCTGGCGCACGAGCGGCGCCTCCGGATCATCTACAAGCCGCACCCCCTGACCGGAACGCGGTCGGCCGCGGCAGCGGCCGCGCACCGGCGCATCATCGCGCTGCTCCAGGAGGACAACGCACAGCGGTTCGGCCGCAACGTCCTGGATTCCAAGACCGCGTCCCGCCAGCTGGCGCGTATCGACAAGCGTCTCGCCGCCTATCAGGAGCGTGGCGTCAGGTCCAAGCATCCGGACCTGACCGAGGAGGCTCGGACCATCCGGATCCGGAAGCTGCGGGAACAGGCCGGCGCCCTGTACTGGGACTCGCTGCCCGAGAGCGCTCACCACGTCGTGACGGAGCGAGTGCCCACCCTGTACGACTGCTTCAACCACTCCGACCTGCTCATCGGGGACATGTCGAGTGTCGTCTCGGACTTCGTGGCGACCCGGAAGCCGTATGCGATCTTCAACCTGGACGGGCTGCCGGACGCCGAGTTCCGGAACGAACAGCGCACGGCGTACGCGTCCTACCTGCTCGACGGCGACTGCAACGGGCTCGACGAAGCCCTCGCGGCGACGCTCGACCCGACGCAGGACGTGATGGCCTCCTACCGTGAGCAGCTCAAGGACTATCTGCTCGGCGCGGACCATCCCCCGTCCACGGTCCGGTTCAACAACGCCGCGAACGCCCTGTACTCCCGCGGGCTCCAGGACTTCCCCATCGAGTATCCGGCCTTCGAGGAGTTCCCCGATCAGCCGGGACAGCAGCCCCACCAGCCCGCCTGACCGCGCAGGGCTTCGCCCTCTGCCCGCCGACCCACATCTTTCGAGGAAGCAGGATCTCTTGACCAGCCGCTCAACCCATCGCCGAACCGTCGCCGTGGTCCTCGCCGGTGGCACCGGGCAGCGCATCGGGCTCGCCATACCCAAGCAGCTCCTGAAGATCGCCGGGAAGCCGATCCTGGAACACACGCTGCAGATATTCGAGAGCGCGCCGGACGTCGACGACGTGATCGTCCTGATGACGCCCGACTATGTGGCCGAGGCCGAGAAGATCGTGGCTCGGGCCGGGCTCGGCAAGGTTTCCCAGGTCCTCGCCGGGGGCTCCACCCGCAGTGAGACCACCACGCTGGCCATCGAGGCGGTGAAGGCCCGACTCGGCGAGGGCGAGGACTGCAACCTCCTCTTCCACGACGCCGTACGGCCCCTGGTCTCGCAGCGCGTGATCAAGGAATGCGTCCAGGCGCTGGAGAAGTACCAGGCCGTCGACGTGGCCATCCCCTCGGCCGACACCGTGATCGTCACCCGGATGCACGGGGCCGACGGCGAGTTCATCACCGAGATCCCGGACCGCGGCAGGCTCAGGCGCGGTCAGACCCCCCAGGGCTTCTGGCTCTCCACCATCAGCAGCGCCTACGAACGCGCGAGTGCCGACCCGCAGTTCCAGGCCACCGACGACTGCTCCGTGGTCGTGAAGTACCTGCCGCACGTGCCCGTGCACGTGGTCATGGGCGACGAGTACAACATGAAGGTCACCCAGCCCGTCGATGTCTTCATCGCCGACAAGCTGTTCCAGCTGGCGTCCACGACGGCTCCCAGCCCGGGCGGCGAGGAGTTCTACCGGAGCCGGCTGGCCGGGCGGACACTGGTCGTGTTCGGCGGGTCCTACGGGATCGGGGCCGACATCGCCCGCATGGCCGAGGCGTACGGGGCGCGCGTCTTCGCCCTCGGCCGCTCCACCACGGGTACGCACGTCGAGAACCCCGACGACGTCGAGGCGGCGTTCTCCCGGGCCTACGCGGAGACCGGGAGGATCGACTACGTCGTCAACACGGCGGGCGTGCTGCGGATCGGCAGGCTCGACGCGACGGACAACGCGACCCTGCGCGAAGCCCTGGAGGTCAACTACCTGGCCCCGGTGAACATCGCGCGGACCGCGTTCAAGTACCTCGCCGAGACCCAGGGCCAGCTGTTGCTCTTCACGTCGAGCAGCTACACCCGGGGGCGTGCCGAGTA
This sequence comes from Streptomyces sp. SAS_281, assembly GCF_052542855.1. Classification (NCBI taxonomy): domain Bacteria; kingdom Bacillati; phylum Actinomycetota; class Actinomycetes; order Kitasatosporales; family Streptomycetaceae; genus Streptomyces; species Streptomyces sp. SAS_281. Next base: position 9,665 of record NZ_JBMNDO010000163.1, on the reverse strand, counting down.
CAGCCTCTACTCGTCCACCAAGGCCGCCATGGTGAATCTGACCCAGGCCCTCGCGGACGAGTGGGCCGGGGACAGCATCCGGGTCAACTGCGTCAACCCGGAGCGAACGGCCACTCCCATGCGGACCAAGGCGTTCGGCGAGGAGCCCGAGGGCTCTCTGCTCTCGTCGGAGATGGTCGCGCTCAGCTCGCTCGACGTCCTGCTGTCCTCTCTGACGGGCCATGTCATCGACGTGCGCCAGCAGGACCCCACGGCGAGCCGGCCTGCCGCTTCGGAATTCGAGCAGGCGCTCGCGTCGGTACTGCACGAGCAGGCCGACTCGTCCGCATAGACCCGCTGCGTCGAACCGGTGAGAGAGACTCATGGACTACTCCGCACAGCCCGACGGCCGGAAGCCGAAGATCTTCGTCGCCGGTGACTCCACCGCCGTCACCAGGCCGGTCAGCCACCTGCCGATGGCAGGCTGGGCACAAGCCCTGCCGCTCTTCCTCAGCCCTTCGGTGGAGGTGGTCAACTGCGCGCGCGCGAGGGCCAGCTCGAAGAGCTTCCATGAGCGTGGCCGCCTCCAGTGGATCCTGGAGAACATGTCGCCGGGTGACTACCTGATCTACGGTTTCGGCCAGATCGACTGGAAGCCCGACGCCGGTCTGCACACCGATCCCTTCGGATCGTTCATGGAGCACATGCGCGCCTACGCCGTCGGAACCCGGGCGGCACAGGGGCATCCGGTGGTGCTCCTCCCCTTCGAGCGCCGCAGAGTGGACCCGCACGGGAACGTGTCCCGCTTCCTGGGGGACTATCCCACCGCCATGCGCCGGCTCGCGCAGGAGGAGCACCTCCCCGTCATCGACCTGTACGGGCAGAGCCTCGCCTGGTGGGAGGAGCTCGGGCCGGAGAACTCCAAGCACGCGTTCACCTACCTGCGCCCCGGGGAGCCGCTGCAGAAGATCGTCCAGGACGCGGACAACGTGCACCTGCGCGCCGAAGGTGCGATCGAGTGTGCGCGCTACGTGGCCCGCAGCCTGCGCACCCAGCAGATCGTCCCCGAGCACTGGACGACCGGCCTGGACCGCCGTCGCTTCTCGTACGACGAGCTGGGCTGGCTCGACGACGACACCTTCGCCCGCCGGACCAAGGAGCGGGTCTCCACCTACCTCCCGGAGGGGCCCGCCGTATGAACCACTTGTTGTGCAGCGGCCGTGCCGCGGGCACGGATCCGTCCCAGGGCGTGGTGCGCGCGGCCCTCTTCAGCTCGGTGGAACCGGACAGGCCCGTCGTTCCCGGCGACATCGTCGAGCTGGCGCTGTGCGTGGCGGCGGAGCAGGGTGCGCCGCGGGGCTGCGCCTATCTGCTGGAGAGCTCTCTGGTCGATGCGGGCGAGATCGTGTCCTTCGAGGCCCTCGAGTACTTTCCCCGGCAGCGCTGGTTCAGGGTGCGCGCCGACGCCGGGGAGACGCGCACCGGAGTGCTGTCGGTGCGGATCGGCCGCCCCGGACGCGCGCCCCGGCTGCGGCCCCAGATCATGGTCGGCATCCCCGACGCGACCGAGCGCAAGATGGTCCGCACCGCGCGTCTGACCGGGCACGCGGTGCCGGTCGGGCCGCATCGTCTGACCGGGCTCCGGATCGTCACGGGCCCGGGGGCGCGGGGTCAGGGGAACGTCCTCGCCGAAGCCCCGGAGGGCAGCTTCGCGATTTCGGTCACCCAGCCCCGGCACGGCAGCGCCCAGCTCTCGCGTGACGGCTGGGTGGCCTATGACCCCGCTCCGGGATTCGTCGGCTACGACCGGTTCGAGTACACGATCGGCACCTCGGACTCGACGAAGGCGACGGCAACGGCCAACGTGTTCGTCGGTGACCTCACCGCGGCGCCGGGTGCCTTCCCCGAGACCGCTGCCACCACCGCGTTCTCTCCCTGGCAATGGCCCGAACTGACCGGGACCATGCCCTGGCCCCAAGAATCTTCGAGGAACCGGTAGACCGATGCTTCACTCCCGGCCCATGCGCCCTGCCGACATACGCGACGTCACCGTCGTGATCCGTGTCAGTAATCACGCCACGACCGTCGAAGCGTGTCTCGACTCGCTGCTGGCGCAGTCGATCGGGATGGACCGCCTGGAAGTGGTGGCCATCGACGACGGGTCCTCCGATCATGGTCCCGAGCTGCTCGCGAAGTTCGCGCGTACTCATGCGCACGTGGTGAGGGTGGGGCGGCAGCCGATCGGCATGAGGCCGGCGGCAGCCCGCAACATGGCCCTAGACCAGGCGTCCGGGCGGTATGTCATCTTCCTCGAGGGTTCGGACCGGCTGCACGCGGACGCCCTCGAACGGCTGGTGGAGATGGCGGACGCGCAGGAGGCGGACGTCGTCGCCGGACAGCCGGAGAGCCTGGCGGGGACCTCGGAGCCTGCCGCCCTGTACCGGCGCAGCCGTACCTCTGTCGACCTCTACAGTTCTCGCGCCTACTGGTCGCTGTCGGCGAGCAAGCTGTTCCGCACCGACCTGCTCCGCCGGAAGGCACTGGAGTTCCCGCTCGACGCCGCCTCCGGGGCGGACGAGATGGCGTTCACCGCGGCGGCCTACGTGGCGGCCGACAACATCGCCGTGGTGGCCGACGCCCCTTGCCTCGTCTCGGCTCCGGGCCGGACGCCGGCCCTGCCGTGTGCCGAACAGATCGGCCTCGCCGACTACTTGATGCGGTCGGCGGCCGCCCTCCGGCCCGCGGGTCCGCAACGGGACTATCTGCTCGCCAGGCATCTGGAACTGGATCTGGCCCCCGCGACCGGCCGCTCACTCTTCGCGATCCAGAGCAGGGACGAGCTGGAACGCACCTGCTGGGCAGCCAGGGACGTGCTGAACACCCACCTCACCCTCGGCTCGCTCGCCTTGCTCCCCAAGCCGCTCGCGGTGCGCCTGGCCCTTCTCTCAGCGGGCCGGTTCTCCGAGATGTCACACATGGTCGCGTACGAGACCGACAAGGACCGCGCCCCCGCGCGCAAGACCGTCGAGAACGGCAGAGTCTTCAGTACGCTGCCCTTCTTCCGCGACCCCGAGGTCGGACTCCCGGACGAACTCTTCGAGATCACCGATCGCATGACGGTGAGTCAGCAGCTCACCCGCATCCAGTGGACCGGCTCGATCCTCGGCCTCGACGGTTACGCCTTCTTCGAGCAGCTCTCCACCCGGGACCGGGCCACCGAGGTGGTTCTGCGGGAGCGCGGCAGTGGTGAGGAGCACCGCTTCTCGGTCACGGCCCGCCGGGACGAGAAGCTGCTGAACGCCAAGGGGAAGCCCCGGGCGATGGGCCGGTTCTCCGCCCGCGTCAATCTGCGGCAGACGACGAGCGGGTGGCCGGTGGCGCCCGGTGTCTGGGACCTCCACCTCTCAGTGAGTTTCGAAGGGGTCACCAAGGAGGTGCCCCTCGGCCGTGAGCGCGCTCAGAGCGTCGACCTCACCAGCCGGGCCCCTGTCCGTATCGCTCCCTCGCCCACGTCCGCGCAGCACGAGCTGGCCGCGACGCTGTTCTGTACCGAGGCCGGTCATCTCGCCATCGAGGTCGCGGAGCGCCTCCCGCTTCCGCAGGGGGGCGACCCCGCCCCGGCGGAAGCGGCGGCGTGGTGAACCCCGAGGTACGTGCGACCGCTGTCGGCTGACCGGCGACAGCGGTTCGCCGCGGCCCTCCCGGTGCGCGGCCACGGCGCCGGGGTATCGTCAGCCGGCTGCCCGGACCCACGGTCCGAAGCCGAGGCCCTCCATGGCGAGGTTCTGCCTCGCGACGATCAGGGACCCCTCGCTGTCGAGGGCGGCCACCACGACCCGGCCCGCGCCGTCCACGGCCACCTGCGGGTTCTGCGCGCCCAGCCCTTCGACCTGCGCCCACCACATGCCGTAACCCTCGTTCTCGGTCACGTAGGCGGTGATCTCCACAGCGCCGTCGGCGCCCGTCTGGGTGAGGACCGTGCAGTCGTACCCGCCGATGAGGGCCCGGGTGACGCTGGGCGCCCCGGTGCCTCCGGCGCCGCCGAGGGTCATGAGGCCACCGCCGGCCGGCTGTCGTCCGTCGGGGCGCCGCCACGCCACCAGCGAGCCGTCGCCGGGGTATCTCCAGAAGTACGTGGCCCGCTTGGGTCCGGTCTCGTGGGCGGTGACGGAGCCGGAGACGACCGGAGTCTGCATGCTGCCGGCGAGTTGGAACCGGCCCTTGGACGTTCCGACCCAGTGATCGGCTCCGCCGGTCCCGATGGCCAGGACTTCGAGCGGCCCGCCCTCGGTCATGACCACACCGGGCTCCGAGGGGTAGCCCCGGTCGGTGACAGGCTTCCAGGTCCCCCAGTCGCCTTCGGGCTTCCGGCTGCACCGGAACACGCCGCTCCCGCTGAGGGAGGCCAGTACGTGCACCGAGCCGGTGGCGGGATTGACCGCGATGAGCGGGCTGTGCACCAGGGTGTCGTCGAACGCGGTGCCCTGTCCTTTCGGCAGCCCCAGGGAGTGCCAGCCGGTCAGCGCGCGCCCCGTCTGGTACTGGGTGGCCACCGCGATGCCCTGCGAGCCGTCCTTGTCCTGAAGGGCGGCGAAGCACACGTAGCCCTCACGGCTCTGCGCCATCGCCACCCGGCCCGCCCAGTGCGGCACGTCGAGGAACTCGGGCCCGGACCAGAGCTCTGTTCCCCCGGCCGATTCGGTCCACCGGACCAGCCCATGGGCCGAGGTTCCGTACGCCGTCATCCGCCCGTCGCGGCCGGTGAAGAGCCAGCGGCCCGGTCCGGCGGAAACCCGCGAAGTCCCGCCCCGCGTACCGGCTGTGCCCACACGCCGGGATCCCGCGGCGCGACCACTGTTCCTGCCACGGATCACGCCCTGCACCGCCTTCTTCCCCCACGGGCATCCCATGGTATTCAGACCATGATTTTGTCACATGATTCACGCGTCCGTCACTTTGCCCCCGGTCGTCACGTCCGCGCCCGAGTGCCCGCCGACCAGCGCGATTCGCCTCAGGCGGCCGCCGCTTCGGCCACCCGCCATGTCACAATCACGCCACAGCCTTCATACGTACACCTGATCGACTGTTTATAGTGCTGATCCCGGGAAAAAGCGGACCGGCTCCACCCCCCACCCGAGTCCCACCCCATTACCTGCGCCCTGACCAGGCCACAAGCTGTGAGGACTCACTCAGGATGAGCCAAGACGACACCACCCCCGGCCAGGGGAGCTCCCCGGAGACCCCCCGCCGCCGCGGGCGCAAGCGTGTCCGGACGCGGGGCCAGCGCATACGACGGGTGATCCTGGTCTCGGCCCTGGTGCTCGTCGTCGCCGCGGGCGGTACCGCGTGGTGGTTCTGGAGCCACCTCAACGGCAACATCAAGGGCGTCGACATCAACAAGGCACTCGGTGAGGACCGTCCCGAGAAGCTGCCCACCAGCGGCCAGAACCTGCTGGTCCTGGGGTCCGACTCGCGGGCCGGCTCGGAGAACAAGGAGCTGGGCGGCGGGGCCGGGGTCAGCGGGGCCCGGTCCGACACGGCACTCGTCGTGCACATTCCGGAGGGCCGTCAGAAGGCCGTCGCCGTGTCCATACCGCGCGACACCCTGGTGACCCGGCCCGAGTGCACCAAGGCCGACGGTTCGACGGTGCCGACCAAGGACCGTGTGATGTTCAACTCCGTGTACTCGCTGGTCGGTCCGGCGTGCGTGGTCAAGACCGTCGAGAAGATGTCGGGCGTGCGCATCGACCACTACCTGGAGATCAACTTCGCCGGGTTCAAGGGGCTCGTCGACGCCATCGGCGGCGTGAACATCGACGTCAAGGAACCGATCCACGACAAGAAGACCGGGCTGAACGTCGAAGCCGGGCCGCACAAGTTCGACGGCACCGAGTCCCTGAAGTTCGTCCGCACCCGGTACAGCCTCAGCGACGGCACCGACCTGAGCCGCATCGGCCTCCAGCAGCAGTTCCTCATGGGACTGCTCAAGGAGGTCAAGAACCAGGACCTGCTGGGCAGCCCGACGAGCGCCTACAAGATCGCCAACTCGGCCACCGCTGCCCTGACCACCGACGAGGAGCTGGCCTCGCTCACCTCGCTCGCGAAGTTCGCCCGGTCCATGAACGGGGTCGACCCGGACACGATGGAGACGATCATGCTCCCCGTCGAGTACGACAAGATCGACCACAACCGCGTCGTGGCCGTGGAGTCGCGGGCGAAGGCGCTGTGGAAGGCGATCCGCGAGGACACCCCGATCCCCGAGTCCGCCAAGAAGTCCCCGGCGCTCGGCCAGGGCTGACGGGACGGCACAGCAACGGCCCCGGGAACGCTCCCGGGGCCGTACACGCTTCACACCCGCTGGGCAGGTCCCAGCGCGAGCCCGGGCTCGTCGTTCTGGCGGGCCACGTACAGCCCGCCGCGCTCGCCGATCATCGCGAGCACCACGCGCCCCTCGCCGTCGAGCGCCAACGCCGGGGGCGCCGAGGTACGTTCGCCGGTCGCCGCCCACCACAGGCCGCCCGCCTCGTTCTCCGTACCGCAGGCCGCGAGGAGCACGCGGCCGTCACGGGTGCGGTGGGCGAGGACCGTGCAGTCGTAGTCGTCCAGCTCGGCGCGGAGCACGGCGACCCGGCCCTCGGCCGCGGTGTCCCCGATCGTGAGGGGCGGGGCGTCGAGCCGGTGGGCGACCAGGGTGCCGGTGGTGGCGTCGGTCCAGTAGAAGGTGTTGCGGTCGGGCGCGGTCTCCAGCACGCTCACCGCGCCGCCGGCGATCTTGACGTTGAGGTTGTCGCCCTTCTGGAACGCGCCGCCGGGCTCCGCCTGGGCCCACCGCATGGCCTTGTTGGTACCGGGGACCAGGAGCTCGATGCGGCCCGACCCGGCGACCGCGACGGCCATCGTCTCCTTGCCCAGGGTGCCCCTGAGGTCCTTCCACCCCTCCCACTTGCCGCTCTTCGCCTCGCGTCGCAGCATCATGCCGCCGTTGGCGTTGCGGACGAAGACGTGGACCATGCCGGTCGGGGCGACGGCGACGGCCGGCGGGCCGATGCGGGCGGCGCGCTCGTCCCCGTCCTTGTACGGATTGCCCACGGTCCGCCACGCGGTGACCGGGCGGCCCGTCTGGTACTGGATGGCGTGCACGAGGTCGACCTGCGGCTGCTCCTCGTCGCCGTGCACCGTGCGGCGGCCGATGAAGTGGACGTAACCGTCCGGACCCTGGGCGACGCCGAGGTGGGTCAGGTCCGGGACCGGGAAGAACTCGGGGCCCTGCCAGCCGGGGCCGCCGGGGCGCTCCTCGGTCCAGCGCAGGAGGCCGTCCTCGTTGCGGGCGTAGGCGGTGAGCCTGCCGTCCTTGCCACACACGAGCCAGCGTCCGTCGACCGGGGTCTCGCCGGTCCCACGGGCGCTTTCGACGTCTCGCAGGGCGTCGTCGCCCTTGCCCGAGGCGCTCCCCTGGGCACGTCTCGACCTGACTCGCATGTCGTGGCGTCTTCCTTCCGTGATGGTCCGCCCCCGATCTGCGGCTTTGCGTCTCGACCGGCATCCGGAAGGCGGGGAGCACCCATCATAGAATCACCGTTCGAACCCTTGGAATCACCTCGTCCGGACCGCTTGCGCGAGGTCGCGGGACGCCCTGACGTGGCAGGCTGGGCCCCATGCCGCATCCGCTGCCCCTGGTCATCGTCGACGCCGCCAATGTCGTCGGGTCCGTCCCGGACGGGTGGTGGCGCGACCGGCGGGGCGCGGCCGAGCGGCTGCGCGACTCGCTGGTGCCCTACGCCTCCGACGGCCTGCCCGGTACGCCCGGCCCCGTCGAGCTGGTGCTGGTGGTCGAGGGGCGGGCCCGGGACGTCGCGCCCGTACCCGGAGTGCGGGTGGAGGCGGCCCCGGGCAGCGGCGACGACCTGATCGCCGAGCTGGCCGCGGAGGCCGCGCCCCGCCCCTGCGTGGTGGTCACCGCCGACCGGGAGCTGCGCCGGCGGGTCGAGGCGCACGGGGCGCGGTGCGCGGGGCCGCGTACGGTTCGGCCGGGGGTCTGAGCGTCAGGCCCGCTCGCGGTTCACCCGGCTGTGCGAGCGCCCGTACGCGAAGTAGATGACCGCACCGATCACCATCCAGACCGCGAACCGCAGCCAGGTCTCGGCCGGCAGGTTGAGCATCAGCCAGACGGAGGCGGCCACCGACACGATCGGGACCGCCGGCACCCAGGGCGTGCGGAACGCGCGGTGCAGGTCCGGGCGGGTGCGGCGCAGCACGATGACGCCGAGGGCGACGACCACGAAGGCGAAGAGGGTGCCGATGTTCACCAGCGTGGCGAGCTCGTTGATGCTGGTCACCCCGGCGACGACGGCGATGATCACGCCGAGCAGGATGGTCGGGCGGTACGGGGTGTGGAAGCGCGGGTGCGTCTTGGAGAAGAACCTGGGGAGCAGGCCGTCGCGGCTCATCGCGAAGAACACCCGGGTCTGGCCCAGCAGCAGGATCATGCAGACCGTGGTGAGGCCGACGGCGGCGCCGAAGCTGATGACGCCCGCGTAGAAGGGATGTCCGACGGCCTTGAAGGCGTCGGCGAGCGGGGCGCTGACGGACAGCTCGGTGTAGTGCTGCATGCCGGTGACGACGATCGACACGGCGACGTAGAGCACGGTGCAGATGAGCAGCGAGGCGAGGATGCCGCGCGGCATGTCGCGCTGCGGCAGCTTCGTCTCCTCGGCGGCCGTGGCGACGACGTCGAAGCCGATGAAGGCGAAGAAGACGATGGAGGCGGCGGTGAAGATGCCCATGACGCCGAAGTTCGTCGGGGCGTAGCCGAAGATCAGCTGGACCAGCGGGGCGTCGAACCCGGACCCGGAGGGCTGGGGCTCGGCGTCCGGGATGAACGGCGAGTAGTTGCCGGTGTCGATGAAGAACAGGCCCGCGATGATGACGACCAGGACGACGGCGATCTTGATGGCGACCACCACCGTGGTGACCCGGGCGGAGAGCTTCATGCCCAGCACCAGGATCACGGTCAGGACCAGCACCAGGGCGAAGGCGAGGATGTCGAAGCCGAAGCCGTCCGCCACGTCCGGCCCGGCCAGCACGTCGGGCAGGTGCCAGCCCGCGTTGTCCAGCAGCGAGCGGACGTAGCCGGACCAGCCGACCGCGACCACCGCCGTGCCCAGCGCGAACTCCAGCACCAGGTCCCATCCGATGATCCAGGCGACCAGTTCGCCGAGCGAGGCGTACGAGAAGGTGTACGCGGAGCCCGCGACCGGCACGGTGGACGCGAACTCCGCGTAGCACAGGGCGGCCAGCGCGCAGACGACGCCCGCGACGACGAAGGCGAGGGCGGTGGCCGGTCCGGCCGTCTCCTTGGCGACCTTGCCGGTGAGGACGAAGATGCCGGTGCCGATGACGACGCCGACCCCGAAGACCGTCAGGTCCAGGGCCGAGAGCGACTTCTTGAGGGCGTGCTCCGGCTCCTCGGTGTCGCGGATGGACTGCTCGACCGTCTTGGTCCTGAACAGCCCGTTCCCGCTCGGGGGCAGGTCCTGCTGCGTGCTCACCGGCGTACCTCCACGCACTCGTCGTGCACGCCATGTTCCGGACTCGGCCCCCTCACCCGTTCGCGGCACGCCTGCCACGGCCCGATTTCACGCGAACGGGCCGGTCGGACCACCCGTTACGGGTGGTCCGACCGGCCC